>CAZAFY010000135.1:0-4459 GCA_964484445.1 uncultured Eubacteriales bacterium | reverse complement strand
ACCTTGAAATATCCAAATAAAAGGAAAAATTCGAAGGGAGAGAACCGTCCCCAACTAAACCCCGGTGCAAAGTATTTCATCGTAGGGGTCTGACCCCTCCTGCGAAATCCACGACACGTACCTACTTCACATAAAAATACCCATGCGCGTTACAATACGCACGCACCTCGGGAACTTTATCCCCTGAGAAAATGTAGACATCCCAATCGTTGGCTTGAGCAATCAAACTCAACCGTTCCACTTGCTGTTGTTGCCAAGCATCGTCACTCAACAACGAATCGGCAAAATCGGTCCAAACAAAACCATCGAGCAAAGGCACCGCTTCCGGATTCACTACCATAACCCCTTCATGCTGATACAAGCGCAACCCTGGAAACTCCTGCCGCATCCTCCTCAAAAAATCGGCATACGCAGCATAAACCTCCGCTCGCGTTTGACCCCCCGTGCTCGAAATCCTATACCAATCCTTCGTCCCATCGAACAAAACCCCACTATAACCGGCCTGTATGGCATTTCGAATCTTCTCTTCTACCTCATCCCAATCGCCCGCACCCGCTTCTGCTTCAGCCATCGCTCCAAGATCTAACACCTGAAATATTTGTAACCCCAGTTCCTTGGCTTTTTGTGAAGCAGATAGCTCCAGCGCCCCTTCTTCCACAAACCAGCAATCTTTCGAATACACCCACTCCGGATCAATAATACCCTTAACAATCCAATTCCACATCATACGTTCGTCAAAATAGTAACGAGAATACGTCCCCCATGGCAAATACGCATGCAACCACTGGTTATCTTCATAAAAAGCGACATTCTCTGCATTGTTCAAACGATTCAGGCCCATGATCCTTGCCCCAAACCTCTGAGACACCTCATTCACCTCACGGACCAGCGCAGCATAGTTAGCATCCGAACTCAACCGTGTTGCATTAAAATTCTCCCACAACAAACCATCTACAAGCAAAGCAGACCCTTGCAAAAAGACATCAAAGCCACGATTTTGTAACATCAGCAGCTCTGGCGCGGTCGCTTTCAGGTTCGCAATCCACTCCACAGCGGCCTGAATCTGAACTTCTCTTTGGCTTTGATCCAGAAGCTGAAGATCATCCACAGTATCCAAAAACACGCCATCGAACCCCCGGTTTTGAATCCTTTCTTCAAACGTCTCCAACCAAATCGTCTGATAATGCGCCGAAAGCAAATTCGCTATAGGCCCCTTCTCCTCTGTTTCTTGCACAAGAATATCTTCGCTCGTCAGCTTATCGAGCAAATCCTTGTCCCATTTGCCCACTTCCAACAAAGATAGATAGCCTACTACCTTCGCACCCGCTGCTTGCAACGTGAACAAATCCTCATCCGACACCTGAGCCGGTTCTAGAATCACCATGTTATTTCGCGCTAAATCCTGTAAAATTTGCTCATCCAAAGAGCCATAATAAACTTTAAATGTCAAGTCCTCTTCCAACCTCATGGGAAGGGTCTCGAGGACCTTGTTGTTCTTGTAATCAAAGACCCAGATACTATACGCTGCTGTAACGAAAAGGAGGTTTATAATCAAGACAAGCCACAATTTCCCAGGAAGTAGCTTCATACTCAACCTCCTATACCTCGATATCGCTTATGCAAACGTGACACACAAAAGCTTGATCAAATAACAGCTTCTTGCTCAAGCTTACAATGATTGGCAAGCATATATTCTATGGTTTCTCTAAATTCGGTATCCAACAATCTTTTCAGTCGAACTTCATCGTTCTCAAGAGTCTTTTTAGTGAAATCGCAATACTGCTTCAAAGTGTCAATATTCATCCTATAGGCCTGAAAAGGTACTCCGGTCTTCTGACGCAAATGCAGCAAGATATAGAATCCACCTGCATCAATATCGCCAAAATGAAAATATTCTATACTTGAGTTTTGCGAAAACATCTTTTTAATGAATTCTCGTCGAACCCGGTTATGAAATCCGCCCAAATAAATAACAACTGCCCCTGCCTCATTCATGCCATGAAAACTCGTTAAGTTTTCAACTGTATAAACCCGGTTTCCCAATACGCGAATTTCATCAATATCATCTAGAATTTTAGTAGATAAAGCCAAGTCGCTGGCTAATTTTCTAAAATCAAGCTGCATTCCATCAATCCGAAGTGTTATCGCACCTTTGATATGCACATAAGTGGGTGTCCTAACCAAGTTAAATTGCCCCAATACATGTTCTTTCTCTGGAAAATCTCCATACTCAAACAAGAGCCCTTCCACTTTACTCTTCAACTTCATAAACCGCTTTGAGTCCTTGAAGATAGACATAGAAAAATCACGCTCATAGGTTTCTAATTCTATCCTCTCTAATGCTGATACTGCCTCCAACAAGTCACGATAATCCCTTAAGTCATCATCGAAATACTTAGCCCGTTTATTATTCTCTAAACGCACTTTCTGATCTTCACAAAACCTAGTCAAAATCTCGGTTTTAGCAGAATACTCCTCCAACAAATTCCACAATAAATCATTGGTCTCCGCCTTTGGAACCCTAGACAAGGCTTCATAGACCGCTTCTAATGCCTCTAAACGTAAGCTGACTTGCTTTACAACCCTTCCGGGAAGTAGCTGTGCCTCTATATAGCCTTTTCGTTTTAAAACCTCCACCGCTTCATTCACCAAAGCAAACTCATCTAGATTCGCATGGTTTTCGTACTCAGGAAACAAATCAAGCGGTCGTATGCTAAATCGCTGATTCACCTTATTCGACCCTGTAAAGCTTTTGCTCTTTTCATATTTATCGAGCAGTCTATTTAATATAACTTCCTCATGCGTGTTGATCATAAATAATGCCTTTCCACCGAAACAAAACTCCCCTCTCGCATGGTAAACAAAATGGTGTCTACTTTTTCACCAATAATCTCCATTTTGGAAGACGGTGTTGCACAAATAATCTGAAATTGCTGGCTGTTAAAGAAATCCATCATTGCCTCAATACGGTTATCATCCATTTTGTCAAAGGCTTCATCTAACATAATAATCCGAATGGTATCTTCATGGCCATAAAGCTGTGCAAACGAAGCAGCAATCGATACATAATAAGGCGTTTGCGTCTCCCCACCACTCTTCTCGCCGTAAGTCTTTGAAAAACGCTGCATGCTACCATCTTTACGATCCACAATAATATCATAATCCAAATAATTTCGATAATCGGTATATTCTAAAACTACTTTGTCACCTTCATGTTCTGCGGCCGTCAACTTCGAAAACAAATCGTTGATCTCGTCTTTATACTCATCATCCAAAACACTAATCAAGAGGGTTCCTCCCAGATTTCTTTCGGAAGTAATCATTTTATAAAGATGCTTCTTTTGCTCGTTCTCAGAAATTTTAAAGCTATAACGGTCTTCCCCGTAGGTAATTCCTCGTAAAGCTTTGTTTAACTCATGAATTTTTAATCTGGCATCGTCAATACCCTCTTTAAGTTTGGCCAAAAACGATTCCCTAAATTCCAGCTCGCAGTTTTCCTTGGCTACTTCCAATTGTTCCTCATATTGAATAATCTCAGAGCTGACCAGCTGTTGGTACTCCTTCTGATACAAACGGATACGATCTACGCCACCACCAAAATCACGCATATAGGTATTTGAATATTCAACTTGGTTGATAAAAAGTTCCTGACTAATTCGATCTCTTTCATTTTTCAACCTTACTTCGTAGGGGCCAAAATTGTTGATAATCTCCACAGATGACTTTGACACTCTCTGCTCGGTAAACTTTTCCAAACCCTGTTGATAAATCGTATAATTTGCTTTTCCCAATTGCTCTAATTCATCTTGCTTATTGTTCAGCTCCACAACTAAACTACGCTGTTTCAGTTCGGCATTGTTTTTGCGCTCTTCTAACCTCGTGTTCTCCTTAATCAACCTCTCCTTCACCTTCTCCAGTCGCGTTAACTCTTTTTTACTACTATTAATCGTCATCTGAAGTTCAATGATTTCCGGATCACGTTTCGCCGCTTCCAATTGCTCCTTGGTTTTCTGTAATTCGGTTTGGAGCTTTCTTTCCTGTGCCGGTGCATCCAGGTTTTCAATCATGTCTCTAAAAGAGCAAGCTTGTAGAGCAGTACAAATCGAATTGAGTTTTCTGACCTGCTGATTCAAAACACCCAACTCGATGCTGATTTCCTCGCGTTCTCTCTTCTTTTGCTCTAATTGAATTTCTATGGCCCGTGCACCAATATAAGGAGTACGATAAACTTGATCATCAATTTTCCGAACAGCATAGTTCTGGTATAGCATGCAAGACTCTGTCATCGCTATATCATACTGTTTTAATTCTTCTACCGTATTTACCCGGTTCACCCGTGAAAGCAGATAGTTCGCATACGCCTTGGCATGAAGGCTTTCACTCGTCACTAAATATGCCAACGAATTTTGGTCAACTGCATCATTCAGCTTGAGTTTTGAGGTGTTCACCAGCCCTACTG
>CAZAFY010000134.1:0-4468 GCA_964484445.1 uncultured Eubacteriales bacterium | reverse complement strand
TGAACATGACTGCCGTCGCAAAAGGGGAAATTCTTGGATTTTCCGCATCTGCATAAGGTATAGGTTTCAGTTTGCGGGAACTCTCTTCCCGGTTTAGACTCATAGCTGTTGCCATGGGGAACGATGATTTCTTCGGTTAAGGGAACTCCTCCGGTGACCAAGTACGGTCCCCGTTTGAGAATTTTGATCTGCATTTTCTTCATTGGTTTTTCCGCCGTCCTTTGTTTGATATACTGCTTATTTCAACGCTGGATCTGTTTTCCCTTTTTGAATCGGCGTACAAACATACCAAGCCGCGCGAGTATTGACTTCAATCATCTCGACCTGTGCGAAACAATGCTCCAACTGGGTCTTACAATCCTCCAATTCGGTTTGAGCATGCTTGATGAAATGAAAGTAGTCTCCCCCTTCGATCCATTCTACAACATTGGTCCAGAAGGAACGATTCCGATTGTAATCATAGATGATCACCTTATAACGGGTAACTCGGTTCATTTCTCTGTACATTTTCTTGCGCTGTTCTGCCTGCATGCCGTGCGCTACATAAGAAGCGATTGAAACGTCGAAGGCATGATCAAGAAAAGGAAGCCTTTGCGTGGCATCTCCGACTAAGAAACTGACTTTAGCATTTTCTTTTTTGTTGCGACCGACTGCCAGCATTTTTTCTGCCGGGTCGATTCCGGTTACCAGAAAGCCGCTTTGAGCAAGCGCTGCACAAAGTGCTCCGGTGCCACATCCCACATCTAATACAGTTTTATACTGCTCAAGTGAGATTTTGGGCCCCACTTGTTGAATGACACGAAAAAAATGTCTTTTCTGACGCTCATAGAAAAGACCATAGAAATACGAGATCCGATTAAATAACGCCCCCGGTTTTTCTGTTGCCATGCTACCTTCCCCCTATAGAGAATCCGCCGATCCGAGCAAGCTTTTCAGCCCTTCGAACCGGCGGTTAATTGAACTAGCTATTTTGCTTTTGACAGAAATTGCGGATTTCCTGAATATTAGCAAAAGTTTGCCCTGCAGTGTGCTCTTTATCTTTGATGACCAACGAAGGAGCTGCTTGCACGTGGAAATTTTCGGCCATTTCCGGCTTTTCATATGCATCGATTACTTGATACACGATACCAGCCTCATCTAACATGCGTTTGGCTGTTTTACAGTTGGGACAAGTGGGAGTCACAAAAAGGAAGATTCCTTCCATGGGTTCAACTTCGTGAATCTGAACCGTTGTTGCTTTGATCTCCGGAACCTGCACCGAATTATTGCGATGCATCACATGTTGAATCTCACGTTGGGCTTTTTCCTGATCATACTCAATGCGGTCTTTGAATTCCTGAGCTTTGCCTTCATTCCAGTTTTGCACCGGACGATAATACCCCGTAATCCGGCTGTAGACTTCTGCATTGCTGCCGCATTGTGGACATTGGAAATGTTCTCCGTCAAGATAACCATGCTCTGGGCAAATGGAATAGGTGGGTGACATGGTGTAATACGGCAAGCTGTAATTTTCAGCGATTTTGCGCACAAGTGTAGCAGTACTCTTCCAGTCGGGGAGCTTCTCACCTAAAAAAGCGTGAAAAACGGTGCCCGAGGTATAAAGGGTCTGAAGCCCATCTTGGATGTCGAGAGCGGAGAAGATATCGTCGCTAAAGCTCACAGGTAGATGAGAGCTGTTGGTGTAGTATGGAGTACCCTTGTCGTTCGCAGTTTTGATGTGCGGGTATTTTTCCACGTCGTGTTTGGCTAAGCGATAGGTGGTGGACTCGGCCGGTGTTGCTTCTAAATTGAACAAGCAACCATATTGCTCTTGATACATGCTTAAGCGGTCGCGCATGTGATTCAAAACATCTTTGGCAAATTCCTGGGTTTTGGGGTCAGTGAGGTTGTTACCCAGCCAGTTTGCGTTTAAGCCTACTTCATTCATACCAATGATACCAATGGTAGAAAAGTGGTTATCAAGGGTGCCGAGATAATGCCTGGTGTAGGGATACAATCCGGCGTCGAGTAGTTGCGTGATGACTTTACGCTTGGTGTCTAACGACCGCGCGGAAATGTCCATCTGTCTGTTCAAGCGATTGTAAAAATCTTCGCGGTTGGAAGCCAGATAAGCGATGCGGGGCATATTGATCGTGACTACCCCAATGGATCCGGTGCTTTCGCCACTGCCAAAGAATCCGCCGGCTTTTTTGCGCAATTCCCGCAGATCTAATCGTAAACGGCAGCACATTGAGCGTACATCGTTGGGTTCCATGTCGCTATTGATATAATTGGAGAAATATGGCGTGCCATACTTTGCGGTCATTTCGAAGAGAAGCCGATTGTTTTCGGTGTCGCTCCAGTCGAAATCTTTGGTAATGGAGTAGGTTGGGATCGGGTATTGGAAGCCACGACCGTCGGCGTCGCCGTCCAACATGATTTTAATAAAGGCTCGATTGATGATGTCCATTTCAGGTTGGCAATCCCCATAGGTGAAGTCCATTTCCTTGCCACCGACAATAGCTGGTTGTACCGCCAAATCCGGGGGGACGACCCAGTCCAAGGTGATGTTGGAGAAAGGTGCTTGCGTGCCCCAACGGCTTGGGGTGTTTACGCCAAAGATAAAGGATTCCAAACTCTTCTCTACTTGATCATAGGTCAAGTTATCGGCCTTGACAAAGGGTGCCAGATAGGTATCAAACGAGGAAAAGGCTTGTGCTCCCGCCCATTCGTTTTGCATGATGCCAAGGAAGTTGACCATTTGGTTACAGAGCGTAGCCAGATGCTTGGCCGGCGAAGAGGTAATTTTCCCGGAAATACCGCCTAAGCCTTCTTGTATCAATTGACGCAAAGACCAGCCGGCGCAATAACCGGTCAACATCGATAAATCATGAAGATGCAAGTCGCAGTTGCGGTGTGCTTCGGCGATTTCAGGATCATAAATTTCGCTGAGCCAGTAGTTCGCTGTAATGGCACCGGAGTTGCTTAAAATCAATCCGCCCACGGAGTAGGTGACGGTGGAGTTTTCTTTGACGCGCCAGTCGCTTACCTTTACGTAACTGTCGACGATCTTCTTGTAATCCAATAAAGTGGTTTTGACTTGACGTAAATTTTCGTGTTGTCTGCGGTACAAGATATAGGCACGGGCAACATCGGCATAGCCGGCTTGGATTAAGACGCGCTCGACACTGTCTTGAATATCTTCAACACTAATAAACCCATCTTTGATTTTGGGTGCAAAGTCTGCTGTGACTTTTAGTGCCATAAAGTCTACAACATTGCGGTCGTAGGGGGTCACTTTGGCCTCAAAGGCTTTGATCATGGCATTTGAAATTTTCTCGAGGTTAAAATCGACGATTTGACCGTCTCTTTTCATGACGCGATACATGGTTCATCCATCCTTTTTCTTGATTGTATTTGAAGTCTGTGAAGACTTTAGTTTTCTTAATTTTTGGAGGTTTCTTGCCTGAGGCGAAGCCCTGGAATCGTTTTCTTGGCTTCTTTCGCGAGAGTAAGCATTTCTTCTTCGCTGTAGGAGTGAAGGCCGGGTTTCATCACCGTTGGTCCGTCACGAAATGTTTGAAGGATTAGAGTCGAATCGCCGATCTCCCATTGGTTGAGGTCTGCGAGATCTTTTGCTTGGTGAAACTCACGAACGACGGTGGTGCGGAATTCATGCGGCACACCGCTATTTTTTATGATTCGAATGCTTTCCCGGATCTTCTCGCTGTTGATCTTGATCACACCACAAGTTTCAGCATAGTTCTCGGGTGTATTTTTCAAGTCCATAGCGACAAAGTCTAAAAGATTGAGCGCGAGCAGTTTCTCTAGTTTTTCGGGGTCATAGCCGTTGGTGTCCAGTTTGATCTTATACTTGAAAGAACGCAATTTCGTCAAAAACGTCTCCAGCTCCGGTTGCAGCGTTGGTTCCCCACCGCTGATCACGACACTTTCCAATAGGCCCTCTCGTTTGCGAAGGAATTTAAAGATTTCTTCGTGACTTACGCTTTCTTGCCGAGCGTCGGCCAAAGCTAATTCGGAATTGTGACAAAAGGGACAGCGAAATTGACAGCCGGGAGTGAACAGAACGCACGCCAGTTTGCCGGGGTAATCTTGTAAACTCAACTTGATCATGCCAGCGACTTGCACGGTTCATCCCCCCTAACCACTATATGTTGTGTTACTAATTATATTCCACCCACAAGATGTTGTCAATAGAAGTTTATACCAAAATACTACTTTTTTTCATAAAAAAAGAGAGGTGGTTTTTTTCACCTCAGCTTTTAATTTTTCTAGGAAATATTAAGAATCTTAGCGAGCATATGAAAGATGTTAATCTACACCCAAAAGATGTTTCAAAATACTCCAACCAGCCGGTGTTTTGAAGAATTTCTCCGCTCCCTTGAGCACCTCTTCGGCCGGCGTTTTGCGATCGATAGCATTAACCAGGTAATCTGCTTCCAACAAAATTTGATAATCGATCTCTTCT
>CAZAFY010000133.1:0-4472 GCA_964484445.1 uncultured Eubacteriales bacterium | reverse complement strand
TGTGTCACGATTCGCATGCGTGATTCTATGCAGCAAGAGCGGATCCCAGTAAATCAATTAAATCAGTGGCTTGAAGAAAAAATCGATTTTTAGTGAAGAGGAACGCTTGACAAGCCTAAGCAGTTTTGTTATAATACCAAGGTATCAAGAAGAGGCCATCCGCTTCTCACCCGACAGAAAACTAGTTCGGGTTCATATGGATTTCTCATCATTATGAGGAGATTTTCTGCGCGGGTGCTTGAACCCGCGCTTTTTCTTTGGGTGGCATTAAAATCACAGGAGGTGTGAAGTATTAATAATAAGGGACATCAAATTAACGAAGAGATTCGTAACCGTGAGCTTCGAGTCATCGATGAAAACGGAGAGCAATTAGGAATCATGACTTCAAGAGATGCATTGCGTGTAGCGCAAGAGCGAGGCTTGGACTTGGTTAAAGTTGCTCCACAGGCAAATCCGCCTGTGTGCAGGATCATGGACTATGGTAAGTTCCGTTATGAGCAAAGCAAACAAGATCGGGAAGCCCGAAAAAAACAAAAGGTCATCAATATTAAAGAAGTTCGTGTTACGCCTACGATTGAAGATCATGACTTGAATGTCAAAATCAAAGCATCGATCCGTTTCTTAGAAGACGGCGATAAGGTCAAGGCAACGGTTCGTTTCCGAGGCCGAGAGATTGCCCATGCCAATTTAGGGAAAGATGCTCTAGATAAATTGGCCGCCGGCGTTGCCGAAGTGGGAGTTATCGAAAGACCCGCTCGTATTGAAGGCCGTAATATGATCATGATTATAGTACCGAAATAATGGTTCGCAGATTAGGAAGGAGTTTTTACTATGCCTAAAATTAAAACCCATAGAGGAGCTGCTAAGCGCCTCCGCAAAACCGGAACCGGCTTGGTATCTCGCAAGCACGCTTATCATCGCCATAAAGCTTTATGCAAGAGTGCAAAGCAAAAACGTCAATTGAGTGGAACTACATTGGTTTCCGCTTCAGAACAACGACGAATCAGTCGTTTAATACCCTATCTTTAAAGATAAGCGCGTCGCAAGGAGGATACTACAATGAGAATTAAAGGCGGAATGATTTCCCGCAGAAAACATAACAAGATTTTAAAATTAGCTCGTGGTTATCGAGGTTCGAAGAGTAAGCAGTTCAGAGTAGCCAATCAGGCTGTTATGAAAGCCGGCTATTATGCTCGCCGCGACCGTCGCAACCGCAAACGCGATTTCCGTAAATTATGGATTGCTCGTATTAACGCAGCTTCCCGTATGAATGGTTTATCATACAGCCGCTTTATTGCAGGCTTAAAAAAAGCGAATGTAGAAGTTAATCGAAAAATGTTGGCTGATTTAGCAGTAACCGATATGAATGGTTTCGTTCAATTTGTGGAAGTTGCAAAAGCACAATTAAATCAGTAAAATGAGAAGACCGCGAATTCCACATAAGGGAAGAACGCGGTCTTTTTTTAGGAGTCCGTATGCAAGTTATAACATCCGTTCAGAATCCAATGATTCAAGAAGCCAGAACCTTACACCAAAAGAAGGGTAGGATAGCCCTAAAGAAATTTTTGATCGAAGGGATCCGCAGTCTAGAAATGGCTCATTCGGCGGGTCAGTCTTTTGATACCGTTTTTTTCACGGAGAAGGCTTCCGAACTAGAACGAAATAAGGATTTCTTATCTCAAGCTTCGCTCAACGGAAGTCGATTGATTCCTGTCGGTGAAGAAGTAATGAGACGTCTCAGCCAAACAGAAGCGAATCAAGGATTGGTAGCCGTAGCAGAAATCACGGAGCATAGCATATCCGAAATCAAGCCTACCATGAAGGTTCTGGTTTTAGATCGCCTTCAAGACCCGGGCAACATTGGAACGGCCATTCGTAATGCAGTTGCCTTTGGATTTGATGCAGTTGTATTCTTATCCGGTTGCGGAGATCCTTGGAATGACAAGGCCGTGCGAGCTTCTGCCGGAACCTTGTTTTACATCCGTATGGTGATTCCGGAACAAGATAAAGACCTAGTTTCACTTTTCTCAGAGCTTAAGCTCCCCTTGGTAGTCTCTGCTTTGGAGAATGCGGAAAACCTGGAACAACAGGCGTGGCTTCGCGATCCCTTGGCACTCGTTATTGGTAACGAAGGTCAGGGAGTCGCCGAGTGGTTATTACAAGTAGCAGATCATCGTTTGAAAATCCCTATGGCAGGACCGGCAGAATCTTTAAATGCAGGAGTGGCAGCCGGGATTCTTATGTATCATATGCAAAAATAAAAGCTTGCAGCCACAGAGGAATTATGATATATTATGATTTAATAGCAATGACTGAGGAGAGTACCGCGTTAAGAGTGTCACAGGGAATCGTAGCCGTAGACTGAGAGCTATGATCAGCGAATTCGTAGGGAAGTTCACCTCAAAAGCTGCAGGTTGATCCGTTTTTAGCGGGGTAGGCTGTGCCGGTAGTTCCGTTAATGCTGAATGAGACAATAGGTATGTTCTATTGAATCAAGGGTGGTACCGCGAAGACTTCGCCCCTTATGGGAGAGGTCTTTTTTTTATGGAGTAAAACGAAATGGGAGGGAACAATATGATCGAAACGTTACTACAGCTCAAGCAAACTGCATTGGAAAGCATTGAACAGGCAGAGAATACAGCCGGATTAAATGACGTACGCGTTCAATATCTTGGAAAAAAAGGGGAATTAACGCTCCTGCTCAGGCAAATGGGTAAATTATCGGCTGAAGATCGACCGAAATTTGGTCAAGTTGCCAATGAGGTTCGAAATCTCATTGAGGTCGAACTTTCTCAAAAAGAGGCTTTGATCGGACAGAAAGAACAGGAAGAAAAAATTCGCTCCGAACAGATCGATATGACCTTACCGGGGTATTGTCTTCCGGAAGGGAGCCTTCACCCCATTACTTTGATTTTGCAAGAAGTAAAAGAGATCTTTGTTGGCTTAGGCTTTACTGTCGTTGAAGGTCCGGAGATCGAGACGGATTATTATGATTTTCAGGCATTAAATATCCCTTTAGATCACCCTGCTCGTGAAATGCAAGATACCTTCTATATAACAGAAGATCTGTTATTAAGAACGCATACATCTCCGATGCAAGCAAGAACCATGGAAAGCATGGCACCCGAATTGCCGATTAAGATCATTGTCCCTGGAAAAGTTTATCGGAGAGACGAGGACGCTACCCATACGCCTATGTTTCATCAGGTAGAGGGGCTCTTGGTGGACAAAGAAGTTTCCATGGCAACCTTAAAAGGATTATTGTTGTCATTTGCTAAGCAGATGTTTGGTGCTGAGAGAGAAATCCGATTACGTCCTTCGTTCTTTCCCTTCACTGAACCCAGTGTTGAGGTAGATATTTCTTGCTTTGCCTGCGGTGGAAGTGGATGTAGGTTATGCAAAAATTCGGGATGGATCGAAATTTTAGGAGCCGGCATGGTTCACCCCAATGTATTACGAATGGGTGGATACGATCCGGAACAGGTCAGTGGCTTGGCTTTTGGTATGGGAGTTGAACGTATGGCTATGCTTAAATTCGCTATCGATGATATGAGACAAATGTACCAAAATGACTTGCGTTTCTTGAAGCAATTCCGTTTGTAGGAGGAGATCACTATGAAAGTTTTATATAGTTGGTTACAAGAACTTATACCCTCGCTTCAAGCGACACCCAAGCAAATCGCTCAAAAACTGACCGATGCCGGGATTGAAATCGACAGCGTGGAAACCTTTGATACCGGTGATGCCGTTATCGAATTGGACTTAACACCTAATCGTTCCGATTGCTTGAGTATGTGGGGAGCAGCCTATGAAGTGGGGGCTGTGCTGGGGTTACCGGTGCAATTGCCCTCCTTAGAAGTTATGCCGATTCTTCAGGATGAGGAAAAAATCATTTTAAAGGATCCAAGTTTGTGTCCGACTTATTTAGCCCTTATGCTCTACGATGTTCAAATCGGGAGTTCGCCGGCTTGGATGCAAAAAAGATTAGAAGCAATCGGTATGCGCAGTATCAATAACATTGTGGACATTACGAATTATGTCATGATGGAAACTGGACAACCTCTACATGCGTTTGATTTTGATTGTTTGGAGAATCATCAGGTGGTGGTACGCCAAGCCGAAGCGAATGAAATTCTTCTTTCGCTCGATGGCCAGCGCAGAGAGGTACCTCAGGGAACGATTTTGATTTGCGATCCTAAGAAACCGATCGGAATCGGAGGCATCATGGGTGGACTCAATAGTGAAGTCACTTCAAAAACCAAAACCATTCTCTTTGAAGCGGCTTACTTTGAAAGACGATCCATTCGCCGTTCAGCAAAAGCTCTGGATTTACGCAGCGAAGCAGCAATCCGATTTGAAAAGGGAGTCGACCCCAGTGGCTTGATGAAGGCGTTGCAACGAGTGGTCCAATTGGCGAAAGCAATGAAAGTTGGACGTCCTGCAACAGAAGTCTTCTCGGCAAATGCATATGA
>CAZAFY010000132.1:0-4541 GCA_964484445.1 uncultured Eubacteriales bacterium | reverse complement strand
CATGAATCGTTGCCGATTTATGCCGTGCAATGGCATCCGGAACGAATGCGTTCAGATTTTCCGGAGCCGCCGGAAGGCCCTGATATGACCTCTTTATTTGACTGGTTCATTGAGTTGTGCCAAAAAGAGATGTAAGTAGACGATAAAAAGAGCCTCCATGTAAAGCAAAGTATGCTTTGCGAGGAGGCTCTTTTTATGGGGTTTTTGTTGATTATTAAATCAGGCCAGAAACTCGAACGACTTCTACGCCGTTTTCTTCCCAGATTTTTAGAATTTGATTATAACCTAGTGAATCACTGGCCATATGACCGGCAACGATGATATTGCTCTTATTATGCTTTTTCATGCCTTCAATTACTTCAGGTGTAGCATGCATACAGATAAAGGTACCAACACCGGCATCGGAACAAGCAATATATTCTTCTAAAGACGGCGCACCGACTCCATACATTTCCACATAGATCCTTCCGGCAAAGCTGGAAGTTGAACCTACCCAGACTTCAGGTTGTTGACCCGGTAACGCCTCTTTGTATTCGCGGATCGTCAATAACTCATCGATGACGTCTTGAACGGTACAACGGGGATTCCTTTGCATGAGTGCATCCATTTTATTCTGTGCATATTTCTCGGCAAGAATGTCAGCAGGTGTATGCAAAGCTAAAGCGTTCATATCCAACAATCTAGCCATAGAAGGGAACTGGTCACGATTGCGTGAATGGGTCGCTTGGTGTGACTTTTCTTTTCGAGCATAGGCAAGCTTTTGAGCGGCATTGATAGGAACACCACATTCCATAAGCTTTTTCATGTGATCCCTGCCAAAAAGTTCACCGATATCGGGGTTCGTGATGCCATTGGGATGGTGGAGTGCGACGCAATCAAAACCGGTTTGTTTCGCGATTGCTAATTCAGCGGTGGTCATGTCGATACCGGCCATTACTCGTTTGATATCTTTCCCATTGTCATAAATAGTCCCGGAATCTTCTGGCATAGTCTCAAGGTGATTGAGATCAAGAGCAACTTGGAGCATTTCTTTCATAGTCATAATAGTACCTCCTCACTGTTTGTAGTTTCTTATTTCGAGGTTGTTCGAAAAACTCCTTTGACTCCCGAAAAGTATATTAGATAAAAAACTATTCACGAAGTGCATAGAAATATATGATAATGCGAAAGGATTACCGCCTTGGTCTATTGAAAGTTGTAAACTGTATGTTTATTAGAAGTCGTTTCGGGGTAGAAGGTAAATGTTTTTGAAATGGGAAGGAACCCCTCTAATATATCACGAATGTATCGGTATATCATATATATGGAGGTTTCGGTATGAGCGAGAATACAAGTAGAGCTGTGAAGATTTGTGATACCACCCTACGAGATGGACACCAGTCTCTAATGGCGACACGTTTAAAAATGGAAGATATGATCCCCTTGTTGGAAGCCATGGAAGAAGTTGGCTTCTATTCCGTTGAGTGTTGGGGTGGAGCTACCTTCGATTCCTGTCTTCGATATCTAAATGAAGATCCTTGGGAAAGATTACGTACTTTCCGTAAATATTTCAAAAAAACAAAATTGCAAATGTTGTTGCGCGGGCAAAATCTGTTGGGCTATAAACCGTATCCCGACGATGTTATCGAACTGTTTATCAAAAAAATGGTTGAAAATGGTATGGATATCATACGCGTTTTTGATGCACTGAATGACCTTCGGAATTTAGAAACATCGATCCGTGTAGCAAAAGCAGAAGGCGCTCATGTTCAAGGATCGGTCGTTTATACCATCAGTCCGGTTCATGATGCAACTATGTATGCCAAGTTAGCGAAAGAGCTGGTTCAAATGGGAGCGGATTCCATTTGCATTAAAGATATGGGAGGAATCATATCTCCTTTTGCAGCGGCGGACTTAGTAACAAACATTAGAAAAGTGGTTTCTGTACCGATCGAACTACATACGCATTACACTTCCGGGATGGCCGGTGCTGCTTATTTGAAAGCGGTGGAAGCCGGTGCTGATATAATTGATACAGCACTATCTCCTTTAGCGATGGGCACATCCCAACCGGCAACTGAAACAATGGTTGCAATGCTGAAAGGCACTCCTTGGGATACCGGACTAGATGTAGCAAAAATGTATCCCATCAGCGCGGATCTTCGAAAGCGTCTAAAAAAATATAACATTAAGTACGATGTCGTGGGTGGGGTTGATGCCAATGTATTGACATACCAAGTTCCGGGTGGAATGATGTCAAACTTTGCGGAACAATTAGGACCCAATATTGATAAACTACCGGCAGTTTTAGAGGAAGTACCGCGTGTCCGTGCCGATTTGGGCTACCCTCCTTTGGTAACACCATCCAGCCAAATGGTTGGTTCGCAGGCGGTTTTGAATGTGCTCTCCGGTCAACGCTACAAAATGGTTACAAACGAAGTCAAGGCGTACCTGGGCGGTCAATATGGTCAAGCTCCCGGAGAAGTCGATGAAACCTTTAGAAAATCGATTATCGGAGACGCTCCGGTCATTACACATCGATATGCCGATATTTTGGAACCGGGTTTACCGGCTGCTCGAAAAGAAATTGGATATCTCATGGAGAATGACGAAGATCTATTGTCTTATGTGGCGTTCCCGGCGGTTGCAGAAAAATTCTTAAAAGAGAGAATGGCAGGGAAGACCAGAACCGATTATAATATTGCTGATGAAAACGAAAAAGACGGGAAAAAAGGCGTATATCCTGTCCAATAAAATCATGATTCAATGGGCAGGTGGTACCAATTCGGTACACCTGCCTATCTTATTATAATGAGGAGGGATATGATGAAACACTTAAAGTACATCAACTATGTAGAAGCAATTTTAAAGGAAGGTCAAGTTCCCGGGGCGCAAATTTGTTTAATGGATGATAGTGGTGTTATTCTAACTCATACCTATGGCTTCGCAGACATCGAAAAATCAAAACCAATTACGGAAAAGACGATTTTTGGAATCGCTTCTATGAGCAAATCCTTAACCTGTACTGCGATCTCTCTGTTAGAGCATGAAGGAAAATTATCCTGGCAGGATCCTGTAAGAAAATACTTCCCTGCGTTTTCAATTCCCGGTATGCCTCCTGAAGCTGTGACGCTGGAACATTTAGCCATGCATACAACAGGGATCCCACCGCTGCCCACCCTGGCTTGGTCTTTTGTTCAACATACTCCGGCGGATCCATGGGAAGAAGAAGATTACCAGATGCTCGCAAAAGCAGCTGAATGCAAAGTTGAAACCATCGATGATATTATCCAGTATATTGCTGAAGGTAAATACCGTGCCTTAGGGCAAGCGGGAGAATATAGGAGCTATCTTAATGAAGGCTACGCACTCCTTTCCTCGGTTGTTGATCAAGTTGCAAATCAAACGTTGGAGAATTTTCTGGCGGAAAGAGTCTTCAAGCCATTGGGGATGCATCATACAACCTTTGATTTAGAAGAAGCTAAAGCTTCCGAAGATATCACCGACCTGTTTTCAAAAAGCAAAGGAGAAGTGAAAGGCTCTAAAATTTGGGATGAAGCTCCTCCATATCGTGGTTGTGGATGGGTCAAATCGACCGCGGAAGATATAACCCGATACTATCTGTGCTTATCTCAAGGAGGAAAACTGAAACATCAGCAACTTCTTCCTGTTGAGGTTACCGAGCAAATGTTTGGTAATCGATTTGCTTCAACCGTAGAGGGTACTTATTGCTATGGATTGAATAAGCATGTTTTCAACGGCCACGTGATCTGTGATCACTCCGGAGGTCTGAAAGGTGTTGCTTCTCGTGGAGGCTTCTTAAAAGATGAGGGTTTTGCGGTAACGGTCTTGACCAACCTAGGGAGCTTCAATACGGCACCAATCTTTAATGCTGCAATCAATTGGAAGTTGGAGTACCCGCTTGAAACCAGTCACCAATGGGCCAAGCCGTCGAATTCCACCTATTTTTCACCAGAGGTTTATACAGGCAAGTTTAGTATACGGGAAGGCAAAGAGCAGATCATCGAAATCGTATATGACGAGACCGAAGGATTGATCGCTCGGGCAGAAGATCAAGAATTGCGAATGATCCATTGCGGAAGGACAGACTTTTTACTGATTCCAAAAGGCGGCAAAGAGATTGATGCAATCGTCTGTAAAGCATTTGTAAGAGACGGAAAAGCCTGGGGTTATAGTCGAGGTTCTCGCATACTACAAAGAATCGAGTAGGCATTTCAAACACCCTGAGAATGAAGAGTTCTTTGGGTGCTTTTTTTGTTTTTGTAGTTGACAAAGAAAAATGGCTGTGGTATTATAACAAGGCACTCACAAAAAAACAGTGTTTTTGCAGTGCAACAGATCCTTGAGAACTAAACAGCGAAAAATAAAATGTGACGAAGAAAAAGGGTATACTTTTATTGGAGATGAGTGTTAGAGCTCATTTTTAAGATAGGTGTATTTTACTGGCGATTCTAAAGAATCGCTAGGACCGGTCAATTCAAAAACGAGGGATCGAAGGCGACTCTTACTGTGCGGTAGGGGAAAGCTGAAGGGATCTCAAA
>CAZAFY010000131.1:0-4544 GCA_964484445.1 uncultured Eubacteriales bacterium | reverse complement strand
GGGGCAACCCTCTGGGAGAGTAGGTAACTGCCGGGCAAACAAAAAGCAGAACACATATTCATTTGTGTGTTCTGCTTTTTTATAGCTCCTCCTTTACTTTCTATGGTTAGATTGTTATACTAATCTAAATAAGTTAATCAGGAGGCGAAAAAAATGATCGAAATCTCCAGAGAACATGTTGTAGGAGTTCTGCATGATCAGAATCCACCGGCAGCTTATTGCAAAAGTGGTGACACTGTAGCTTTTTTTACACGTGATTGTTATGATGACAGCGTTATTTCAGAAACTCATGATCCATTGGCACGTAAATTCGCAAATCCCGCAACCGGCCCTCTTTTTGTTCAAGAGGCGGAACCCGGTGATATCCTAAAGGTAGAGATATTGGAGATCGAATTAGCCCCGACAGCGGTCATGAGAACCTCTGTGACCGATGGTGGCTTAACAGGAATCATTCAGGAACGGGAAGTCAAAATTTTTGCTATTGAGCAAGACAAAATCCACTTTGATCAGCATTTGATCTTGAAGACCGACCCCATGATCGGTGTTATTGGTACCACCCCCAAAGACGGAGATCAAGTTCCAACAGATACGCCACGGGAGCATGGTGGTAATATGGATTGCCGTCTCATTCAAAGTGGCAGCACTCTGTATTTACCTGTCAATACCTTGGGTGCTTTGCTTGCAATGGGAGATCTACATGCTTTAATGGCAGATGGCGAGGTTTTGATCTGCGGAATGGAGACCAGAGGGAAAGTTACCGTGCGAGTAGGTGTTTTAAAGAATATCCAGTTACCAACACCCTTTTTAGTGGCCGGTTCGGAAGTTATGACGATTCAATCAGCAGATACTTTAGATGCGGCTGCACGACTAGCAAGTGAGCAATTGCATCAATTCATTATGCAAGCATGTAAACTTACAATCAACAAAACGGGAATGCTAATGTCGTTATTGGCTCATATGACGATTTGCCAAGTCGTAGATCCTCTTAAAACAGTACGTATGAGTTTTCCAATCAAAGTTTTAGAACAATATGGGTATCGTTTGCCTTAATCAACTAAGAAATCAATAAAAGAACCGAGAGAAAGAAGAGATTCAAATGTACTTTTTTATGAATGATTACAGTGAGGGTGCGCATCCACAAGTTATGAAAGCACTCCTGGAAACCAACCTGAAGCAAACGGTTGGCTATGGATTAGATGACTTTTGTTCAGCTGCTGCCCAGCTGATCCGGCAAAAAGTGGGAGCTCCCCAAGCAGCGGTACACTTTTTCGTTGGAGGTACACAAGCAAACCTAACCTCCCTCTCAGCTTGGCTTCGACCTCATCAAGCTGTTATTGCCGCTAAGACCGGACATATCTTTGTTCACGAAACCGGAGCTATTGAGGCAACAGGTCATAAAATTCTTACCGCAGAGACACCTGACGGAAAACTATCACCTGCGATGATACTGCCCCTGCTACGTCAACATCAAGATGAGCATATGGTTCAACCCAAAATCGTCTTTATTTCGAATGCAACTGAAGTAGGAACGATCTATACGCTTCAAGAACTGAAGGACCTTCACGAGTTTTGCCAACAGCACCATCTTTTGTTGTATTTGGATGGCGCCCGCCTTGGAACAGCGCTAACAGGGCGTGGAAATGATGTTAAACTCGAGGATTTAAGTAAATATACCGATGCTTTCTATATTGGAGGCACAAAGAACGGAGCGCTGTTTGGAGAAGCTCTGGTCATCATTAATCCGGAATTACAAGAAGATTTTCGCTACATGATCAAGCAAAAAGGCGGATTGCTAGCAAAGGGCCGCTTATTAGGAGTACAATATTTGGCATTGATTCAAGACGAGTTGTATTTTCGCATTGCTGCTCATGCTAATGCAATGGCAGAACGCTTACAAAACGGCTTAAAGGAATTGGGCATTGAATTTTTATCAGAATCAGCCACGAACCAGATTTTTCCTATTGTCTCGAACAAGTTCCTGGAACAACTACGCGAAATCGCTCGATTTGAAGTCTGGGGTCCTCATGATGAAAGCACCTCTGTGATTCGATTCGTGACCTCGTGGGCTACCGAAGAGAAGGCGGTGGAAGAATTCTTAGAAACAGTTAAAGGTCTGTACAAAGAGTAACCGAAAGCTTCGAAAGGAACGTAACGATGAATAATCAAGACTTCCTAATCCTTATTATATCAATCGTGATCCTCGTTGTTGTAAGCTTGTTGCTGTTTTACCGGTTTCTTCAGAAACACATGAGAATGTGGACCCAAGATGAAAACAAATTCCGAGAAATGATAAGAAATGAATGGGTGCAACAGGACAGGGATGCTCGAGTTGAGATACAGTCGAGTCTGCAGAATTATTTCACATCGTTTAGTCAGCTCATCTCTCAAGGTCAACAGCAAATCAACGATTCTACCGATAAACGCTTAACTGAACTGAACGAACAATATCGTCAGCGAAACGAGGAGTTGCATCGTCAAATCAGTTCATTTGTCCTGCAAACACAACAACAATTGCAAGATTTGCAACGCAATGTGCAAGAACAGGTTCATTCCATGAGGAACGAAAACCAACAGCAATTAGAGCTGATCCGTCACACCGTTGATGAGAAATTACAGAAGACGTTGGAGGATCGTATTGGTCAATCTTTTCAATTGGTAAGTACCCGGTTGGAAGAGGTTTACAAGGGATTAGGAGAAATGCAGTCCTTGGCTTCCGGAGTAGGAGATCTTAAACGAGTTCTAACCAATGTGAAAACGCGTGGCATGTTAGGTGAATTACAACTGGCAGCGATTCTGGAACAAATTCTTGCTCCGGAACAATATGGGAGCAATGTCCAGGTTTATCCCAATGCCAGCGAGCGGGTAGAATTTGCAATCAAACTGCCCGGTGATGGTCAAGAAGAGATTTGGCTACCAATCGATTCAAAATTTCCTGTTGAAACATATCAATTATTATTAACAGCCTATGAAAATGGTGCCGTCGAGCAAGTTCAGAGCATTGGCAAGGAGTTTGAAAAAGAGATTCGTTCTTTTGCCAAAATGATTCATGATAAGTATATCCGAGTTCCTTACACTACCGGTTTTGCTTTGATGTTTCTACCGATCGAGGGATTATATGCAGAAATCGTTCGTAGAGGAATGATCGAGAGTCTGCAAAGGGATTACCAAGTCAATATTGCCGGTCCAACTACAATGGCGGCTTTTTTGAATAGTATTCAAATGGGATTCCGAACCTTAGCAATACAAAAGCAATCAGGTGAAGTATGGAAAACACTTGGCAATGTCAAGGCAGAATTCGAGAAATTCGCCGAAGTATTAGGGGCTACTCAGAAGAGGCTCGATCAAGCACGCGATGAATTAGATAAGCTAGTAGGCGTTCGCACCCGCGCGATCCGAAGCCGCTTAAGAGAAGTTGAGTCCTTTTCAGACGAAGAGGCAAAGAGTTTACCCTTGAAGGAAATCATCCAGCCTATACAAGATGAACAAAAATAAGTGAAAACAAAGGAGGATTTCTAATGAACCAAATCATTCAAAACATGCTAGACCGAAGAAGTAGCCGCGCTTTTCAACCGGAACAACTGAAAGAAGAAGAATTACAATTGATCTTAACTGCGGGGTTAGCTGCACCTAGCGCTAACAACTCCCAGCCATGGCATCTTACCGTTATTCAAGACCAAGATATCTTGAACTGGATCGTTGAAAAGAACAAAGAGAAAATGAGACAATCCGATAATCCCGAGGTTGTTCAAAGAGGAAACGATTCGAGCACCCATAACTTTTATCATGCTCCAACCGTGATAATTTTGTCCGCGGATCAAAATCGTGCCTACGGTAAATCCGACTGTGCAAATGTTGTTACTCAAATGGCCTTAGCAGCGCACAGTATTGATATTGGCAGTTGCTACATTGCCTCCTTTATGCAAGCCTTTGCGGGAGCACAATCACAATTATTGATCGATAAAATAGGAATCCCGCAAGGCTACCAACCTGTTTTTTCTCTGGCTTTAGGATACAGAATCGGCGATCTTCCGCCCGCTAAACCCAGAAAAGAGAATGCTGTGACATATCTTCGATAATCAGAGAAAACCACCGATCAAATAGGTCGGTGGTTTTTTGAAGGGTTTTTGGATAATTATCTTGAATTGTAAGAGCAGATTACTGAGAGGATGAAAATATAGTGAAAATTGGATTAATAGGACTCCCTTTGGTTGGGAAAACAACTTTATATAATCTGCTTACCAATAGTGAAGCACCTACATCGAAATTTTTGACCGGTAAAACTGAACCTAATTTAGGCATGGCAAGAGTCCCCGATTTAAGAATCGATTGGTTGTCCCGTCTATTCAAACCCAAGAAGACAATCTATGCGCAAATCGAGACAACGGATCTACCTGGCTTAAGTCATGACAGTGATTCGGGGAGTAATGCGTTTTTGCATAATATTCGTCAAGTAGATGCCTTAGTGCATGTGATTCGGGCATTTGAAGCTGAAGAAATCGAGCATGTTGACGGGAAAATCGATCCATATAGAGATTTCAATAATG
>CAZAFY010000130.1:0-4555 GCA_964484445.1 uncultured Eubacteriales bacterium | reverse complement strand
TTACAAAGTTTATTGGATTGGCCGGGCTTCTAAAACGAATAAAAACCCCGAATTCGTCATTCTGACGAATTCGGGGTTTTATAAAACAAGGTCTAATCTTTTAATTTAACGATCATTTCCACTTCTACAGGAGCATTTAAGGGGAGTTCGGCAACGCCGACTGCGGAGCGAGCATGTTTACCCTTATCGTCAAAAATTTTGACCAGTAATTCAGAAGCACCATTGACAATGGCCGGTTGGGCATTGAATCCCTGTGGGCTGGCAACAAAGCCGAGAACTTTTACGATTTGTTCAATGTCTTCAATGTTTGCAACCGTATTAACAGCAGCAAGGCAATTTAGAGCACAGATCTTTGCAGCGGCATAGGCGTCTTCCTGAGAAACATCGGAGCCGGCTTTACCGACATATTGAAGCTTTCCGGCAACAACAGGCAGTTGACCGGAGGTATAGACATAGTTTCCCACTCGTATGGCAGGTACATAGGCCGCAACCGGCTTGGCTGCAACCGGGATCTCTAACCCTAATTCTTCTAAACGTTTAGCAATACTCATGATACATCCTCCTCATTATTTTTTAACATTATAGCATATTTCTAAAGGTTTGACCAGTAGTCCTATGAAAATTAAACCTTTTCATTTTTGCAAAATTGCGGTATAATGGGAATAAGATAACAAAAGGAGGGGAATCACATGCAGCAAAGCAAAGACCCTTCATGGGCTGAGCAACTGAAGATGATTCAGGAAATTGTAGAGGAAAAGCTGGAACGACGATCTTTTATTGTCAAAATCGTACTACTTGTCGCTGGGGTCTTTTTCACTTCCTCACTGTTGACAGGAATTATTGTACAAAGACAAAGAATGAAGCAAGTGGTTCGTTCTAACCGCAATGGACTAATGATGGACTTACAAGGATTGCGTCATTTGATACGTCAGGCAACCCATGATTCGTGGGATCAAGCAGACACGAAGACCCTTATGGCGATTCGACGTTCTGTTTTGGCACGGATTTCAACCTTGGAAACCGCCGACCTGCGATTATCGAAAGTTTGGTCGCGCTTGATGAATTACCTGAATTATGTCATGGGAGCCGTAGGCGAAGAAGGACATAATGCAGAAACACTCGATGGCTTTGAGAAGATCCTAAGACGTTTGGAATTGGTCTTAGAATGCGATGCTCCATCGAAGACCGAGTTGAGTGGCATTTTACGCGATTTAGATCAACTTACAGCAGTATAGAAAGATAGGTGACATCATGAACCACTTCACAGGAATTTATGCACCCATTGCTACTCCATTTCTCAATGGAACAATCAATTGGGAAGGTTTGAAGCAGAATATTGCTTTTTACAACAAAACAAAACTGGCCGGGTTGGTTGTCTTGGGTTCGAACGGAGAATTTGCTCTTTTGTCCCATGAAGAGAAAACTCAATTAGTCGCTTTTGTTCGCAAACACTTAGTAGCAGACAAGAAGATCATCGCCGGAACCGGCTGTGAATCAACCGAAGAAACCATTGTCTTGTCAAACGAGTGTGCGGCCGCTGGAGCTGACGCAGCGCTGGTCGTTACCCCTTGGTACTACAAGGGCAGTTATACTGATGATGTGTTAGCGGTTCATTTTCAAGCAATTGCAGATGCCGTCAAAGTCCCGGTCATGCTCTACAATATGCCACGTAATGCGGGAATCAATATGTCTGTCGGCTTAGTTGCCCGATTAGCCAAGCATCCCAATATTGTTGGTGTTAAAGATTCCGGTGGAGACATTGTTCAAATCACTAATATCATTCGTCAAACCCCGGCAGATTTCAGTGTTTTTGCCGGTTCAGGTAGCTTCTTATACGCTACTCTAGCTTTAGGCGGGGTTGGCGGAACACTAGCGGTAGCCAATGTTCTTCCAGATTATTGTGCCGAATTGGCTGAAGCTGTAAATCAGGGAGATCATAAGCGTGCGGTTGAAATGCAAAAAAATCTTATGGAAATCAACGCAGCTGTGACTTCGAAATATGGTATTTCCGGTCTGAAAAAAGTAATGGATATGATTGGCCTGGTTGGCGGAGATCCCCGACCACCCTTGTTGCCCTTAGATGAATCAAAAACAGAAGATTTGAAACGGTTATTGGCACCATTTGGATTTTAGTTGCAATTGAAAACGCCGGGAGATAACTCCCGGCGCTTTTTTTATACATTCAACTCGTCTAAGCTCAGGCTAAAACTGGGAACAAAGTGTTCTAAGAAGTAGTGTAACTCCGGAGCCGGGATCCGCTGTAGATCATTCCAAATGCTTTCTTTGGCTTTGGAAAACTCCAGATTGCCGGCTTTGAGTTCCTCAACACATTTTAGATAGGCAGAGATTTTGTCGGCATATTTGACAATGCGAAGAGAATCTTGGTCCTCGGGTGTGGGAAATAGCAAACTAGCGTAATCTTCTTTGAACTCGCGCGGGACCATATTGTATAACCTTTCACAGGCCATTTTTTCTAAGCGTTTATAAGCATCACGGATTTCGGGATTATAGTATTTAATAGGTGTGGCCATATCTCCGGTAATGACTTCACTTGCTTCATGGTAGATTGCGAGTAAAGCGATTCGCTCCGGGTTAAGACACCCTTCATAGTACTTGTTTTTAATCAAGGCAATGGCATGCGCAATCATTGCCACTTGCAGGGAATGCTCCTGGATATTTTCTTCTTTCGTGTTACGCATCGTGTTCCAACGATTGATAAATTTCATGCGGCTCAAATAAGCAAAAAAGTGACTCATTTGCAGTTCCTCCCAAGGTTGATCAGGCTAATAGAACACGGAAGCTCTCGGGCTGTGTGGGGGTGGGGGTTACACAGCCCGAGAGCAGGGAATAGACGCAATTAAACATCATTCCACAAGGGTTTTTTGATGACGACATCCCAGTGTAGGGGGGCAGCCATGGTTCCGCCGTAAAAGCGATTATCTCCAATACCAAAATGGCAGGTGTTCAATATACTTTCATCGACACCGATCAAACCGGTTGGCAGTAGGGATGATAAACCAAAACCCAATTCCACAACATGTCTAGTATTCTCGTTCCACGAAGAAAATTCCTTCGTTAAGATTTCAGCGAATGGGTGTCCTGAAAATTTCTGGATCTGCCCAGCAGAGATTTCGATCAGTAGCGGTTTTTCTACAAGACCAAAGGCGTGTAATAATCTACCCTCGTAACGGAGCTCTCCTACAGTCAGATCAACAGCAATGATTCCTTCTGAAAAGTCTTCCCAGAGAGGAGTATAAATCTCTGCAGGTGGGAGGTAAGCGTGTCGACTTTCCGGAGTACATTGATACGGTAATGCTTTAAAATCTCTTGTATGAACGATCAAATCAGTCCCGGAAGAATTGGTGATTCGCAAGCGTTTGTTTTCTGCTGAGGTGTGTAGCTTGTTTTCAAGATTTGTAATTTCTGTGAGTGAAGTCGCTAGACCGGCTTCGAGCGAGGATTTACTGATACCGGGTCGGATCATCATGGAATAGGCAGACCAACCTTGTGGTGTGCGGAAAGAGGGGAAGAGCTTGTTGGCTCCGCCCATAAAAGTATCAACCGATACCATCACCACTAACAAATCATTCTCGTGTTTACAAGGAATTTGATCTACTGAAGTAATGGGAGTCTGATCAAGATTGATGATCTGCCCGCCTCGAATGTGCATACGGCTATGTTCTAGAAGAGTTTGGCTCAAACTCAAGTGCGCCTGATCGGTAACGATGTATAGATGGTGCCCTCTCACATGAGGGCACCATTGCGGGATCAGTAGGGAAAGCGACATGAATCTTCACCATCCTTAGGCAATATAATCTCTCAACATTTTCTCCTGCTGTGCGTATTGAGTCTCATAGAGACGTCTGTACAATCCGGTGGGATGCTGCAAGAGCTCATCGTGACTACCCATTTCCATAATTCTTCCTTGATCGATCACCATGATCAGATCAGCATTGCGAATGGTTGATAAACGGTGCGCGATAATGAAAGAGGTTCGGTCTTTGAGGATGGTTTTTAAAGCATCTTGGATCAACATTTCTGTTTCCGTATCGATGCTGGATGTGGCTTCGTCTAAGATCAAGATGCGTGGGTCAGCAAGGATGGCACGGGCAAAAGCGATCAATTGACGTTGGCCTGTAGAGAGAGTGTTTCCGCGTTCCTCAGTGACAGCATCGTAGGTATCTTCAATTTTACGGATAAATTCGTGAGCATTCGATGCCTTTGAGGCTGCAATAACATCTTCGATAGGAGCATCCAGTTTCCCATAGCGGATATTTTCTCCGATCGTACCGGAAAAGATGAAGGAATCCTGGAGCACGATCCCCAGTTGGCTTCGCAAGGATTCTAAGGTGACTTCTTTGATATCCTGTCCATCGATTAGTACTTGACCGGCAATCGGGTCATAGAAGCGGGAAATCAGATTGATAATGGTTGATTTACCGGCTCCGGTAGGACCCACTAAAGCTACAGTCGTACCGGAGGGAATCCGGAAGGAGACATCGTGCAATACTGTTCGATTGTTTTGATAAGCAAAGCTGACATTACGGAATTCGAC
>CAZAFY010000129.1:0-4636 GCA_964484445.1 uncultured Eubacteriales bacterium | reverse complement strand
TTTTTTGTTATAATATATTAGTTAAAGTAGTAAATGAAAAGGGTGATTTCATGGCAAATCAGAATAATTATACAGTTACTGAACAGTATGATGCGAGTAAGATCGAAGTCTTGGAAGGATTAGATCCGGTACGTAAACGACCGGGGATGTATATAGGAACAACCGGCCCAAGAGGTCTTCATCATTTGATTCAGGAAATCGTTGATAACTCCGTTGACGAAGCGTTAATCGGAGCTTGTACAAGAATTATCGTCACAATTCATCCGGACAATTCAGTAACTGTCGAAGATAACGGCCGTGGAATGCCGGTCGGAAATCATCCTAAATTAGGAATTCCTGCTGTTGAAGTCATTTTTACAGTGCTTCATGCCGGAGGAAAATTCGGAAACGGTGGTTATAAAGTTGCCGGAGGTTTGCACGGAGTCGGAGCGTCCGTTGTTAATGCATTATCTTCTTGGCTTTGTGTCTGTGTTTGGTTAGAAGGCAAAGAATATCGTATGCGTTTTGAAAAAGGTGTTCCTGTTGAAAAGTTAAGTATGGTTGGGGATACTAATAAACAAGGCACAATGGTCAGTTTCAAACCAGATCCGGCTATTTTTACAGAAAGTATTGAATTTGATGACGAAGTTGTCTCTGAACGCTTGAAAGAATTGGCGTACCTCAATAAAGGCTTGTATATTGAATTTAATGATGAACGACCGAAAACTGAGAAGAAAGAAATTTATCAATTTGAAGGCGGTATCAAGGAATTCGTTGAAGCCATCAATGGCAGCAAAGATGCGATCCATCCTGCTTTCTATACAGAAAAATCAAAAGATGAAGTTGAAGTTGAAATAGCCATTCAATATACAGATTCCTATAGCGAAACCATTTTAACGTACGCAAATAATATTCACACACAAGAAGGCGGAACCCATGAAATTGGATTCAAAAATGCCTTAACCAGAGTCGTCAATGATTACGCACGACGTTATAATCAGATCAAAGAGAGTGAAAACAACTTAAGTGGCGATGATGTTCGAGAAGGAATTACCGCCATTGTTTCTGTGCGCCTGAATGATCCACAATTTGAAGGTCAGACCAAAACTAAACTGGGAAACAGCGAAATTCGAGGGATTATTGAAGGTGTAACTTCCGATACCGTAGGAGCATTTTTTGAAGAGAATCCATCGATCGGTAAAAAGATCATTGAAAAAGCAATTATTTCTGCTCGTGCTAGAGATGCAGCCAGAAAAGCTCGTGAATTAACACGAAGAAAAAATGCTTTGGAGGTATCTGCTTTACCAGGAAAATTGGCCGATTGCACGACAAAAGACCCAGCAGTCAGCGAATTATACATGGTTGAAGGCGATTCAGCAGGTGGTTCAGCAAAAATGGGACGAAATCGTCATTTCCAGGCAATTTTACCGTTACGTGGAAAAATACTAAATGTTGAAAAGGCTCGTCTTGAGAAAGTTCTGGGTCAAGAAGAGATTAGAACTATCATAACAGCAATCGGAACAGGGATTTCAGATGATTTCGATATCACAAAAGCAAGATATCATAAAATTGTCATCATGACCGATGCCGATATTGACGGAAGTCATATCCGAACCTTGTTATTGACCTTTTTTTACCGCTATATGCAGCCTTTGATCAAAGCAGGTTACATTTATATCGCTCAACCGCCTCTCTATTTGATAAAAAAAGGAAAACAGCAATTCTATGCATACAGTGATGCAGAACGAGATCGAATTTTAGAAAAACTCGGTGATCGACCGACACCTGTCATACAAAGATACAAAGGATTAGGAGAAATGAACGCCGATCAGCTATGGGAAACGACGATGAAACCTGAAAACAGAACGTTTTTACAAATTTCGCTCGATAGTGCAGCCCGAGCTGAAGAGATGTTTACGACCTTAATGGGAGAAAAAGTTGAACCAAGACGAAATTTCATCTTAAAGCATGCAAAAGATGTGGTTAATCTTGACGTTTAGAAAGGAGGAGTAAGGAAATGGATGAATTTATTCACGGAAAAATAGTTCCCGTCGATTTGGCGGATGAAATGAAAAAATCATATATAGAATATTCCATGAGTGTAATCGTTAGCCGAGCTCTTCCGGATGTCAGAGATGGGTTAAAACCGGTTCATCGTCGTATCCTGTATGCGATGTATGATTCGGATTTGACCTATGATCGTCCATATCGGAAGTCAGCACGACCGGTTGCAGATGTCATGGGTAAATATCATCCTCATGGTGATGTAGCGATTTACGATACCTTGGTTCGTATGGCACAAGATTTTAATCAAAGGTACCCATTTATTGACGGGCATGGTAATTTTGGTTCGATCGATGGTGACCCTGCAGCTGCTATGCGTTATACAGAGGCAAGGTTATGCAAAATTTCCAACGAAATGTTGCGAGATATTGAAAAAGATACCGTAGATTTTGTACCGAACTATGACAGCTCGCAAACTGAACCTAAAGTGTTGCCGAGCCGCTTTCCAAACTTGTTGGCCAATGGTTCTTCAGGGATCGCTGTTGGTATGGCTACCAATATTCCTCCGCATAATTTACGTGAAATCATTGACGCAGCTCTATTGCTGCTAAGAAATCCAGATGCTACTATTGAAGATTTGATGTTACATGTCAAAGGCCCCGATTTTCCTACTGCAGGAATCATTATGGGAATGCAAGGAATTCGAAGTGCCTATACCACCGGTAGAGGTATTGTAGTTATGAGAGCAAGAAGCCGTTTTGAGCGAATGCAAAACGGAAAAACGCGAATCATTGTCAATGAACTACCGTATCAAGTCAACAAGGCAAGATTAGTCGAAAAAATCGCGAATTTAGCACGTGATCGAAAAATCGATGGTATTACTGATTTAAGAGATGAATCCGATCGAGACGGCATGCGAATTGTGATCGAACTCCGTCGCGATGCGAAGCCGGCAGTTATTCTTAACCAGCTTTATGCGCATACTCAATTGCAAGAAAGTTTCGGAATCATCATGTTGGCTTTGGTCAATGATGAACCAAGAACCTTAACTTTGAAAGAAGTTTTGGAATATTACATTGAACATCAAAAAATTGTTGTCACGCGACGAACTGAGTTTGAACTTCGTAAAGCCCGCGATCGCGCCCATATTTTAGAAGGGTTACGAATTGCAGCCAGCAATATCGATCAGGTCATTCGGATCATTCGTTCTTCTAGAGACGACAGCGAGGCAAAGCCACGACTCATGGAAACATTTGGTTTTTCGGATCGTCAAGCTACCGCTGTTCTAGACATGCGTTTACGTAGATTGACGAATCTGGAAATCGATAAACTAGAAGCTGAGTATAAAGAGGTTATGGCCGAAATTACTCGTTTATTAGAAATCTTAGCCGATGTTGAAAAATTGAAACAGGTAATCGAGAATGAAATGTTAGCAATTCGTGAAGAGTTCGGTGATGACCGCCGCACAGAAATTGTTCCCGATGAAGGCGAACTCAACATTGAAGATTTGATTGCAGAAGAAGAAGTTGTTGTCACCTTGACCCATCAAGGTTATATTAAGCGATTACCTTCAACTACGTATCGAAGTCAACGTAGAGGAGGAAAAGGTGTTACTGCCATGGGAACGAAGGAAGAAGATTTCGTCGAAAATCTCTTCATTACAACGACCCATCATAACCTTCTCTTCTTCACAAATAAGGGAAAAGTCTTCCAAAGTAAGGTTTATGAAGTTCCGGAAGCAAGTCGTCAGGCAAAAGGAACAAACATCATTAATCTACTCAACATCGATAACGAAGAAAAGATCACAGCGGTATTGGCTGTCAAAGGATTCGATGAAGAGAAAAACTTGGTCTTCTGTACTCGTCTTGGAACAGTTAAGAAAACCGGATTAGATCAGTACTTGAATATTCGAAAAGGCGGCATCCAGGCGATTAAACTCAATGATGACGATGATTTAATTGGGGTTCGCTTTGCCGATGACACGGATGATGTTGTTTTGGCAACTCTGGAAGGCAATGCTATTCGATTCAATTCAACCGATGTACGGAGCATGGGTCGGGTAACGACCGGTGTGAAGGGAATCACTTTAGGCAAAAAAGACGAGGTCATCGCCATGGAAATTGCCAATGACGATGCTGACTTATTGGTCATTACGGCAAATGGTTATGGCAAACGTACACCGATCCGGGAGTATCGTTGCCAAAGCCGCGGAGGAAAAGGTGTTCTGTTGATGCGTCGTACCGATAAAACTGGGGAAATCGCCGGTGTACGTATGGTGCGCGAAGGCGACGACGTTATGGTTATAACCATTAACGGAATCATCATTCGTACCTCTGTTTCAGGAATTTCTCAAATGAGCAGAACCACTCAAGGTGTCACCATTATGAAAATGGATGATGATGATCAAGTCATAGGCTTGGCGAAGGTGGTTGGAAATAAGGAAGAACCGGATCTCGAATAAAGCTCTAAATCAAAAGAGGACATTCCATTGGCTTTTTCAATGGAATGTCCTCTTTTTAGAATTTTTCGCAATATCCTAAAATTGCTTTTTCTTAAGAACTTTAGGTGTTTTGGGAATTAGTGAAAAGAACAAGAGACTAAGTGATCATTTACAATACCAATTGCGCCTAAATAGGAATAGATAATGGTAGGT
>CAZAFY010000128.1:3060-4645 GCA_964484445.1 uncultured Eubacteriales bacterium | reverse complement strand
CACGAAATTGCGTTTATTCCTCAGATGCAAAAATCGACCTTTCATTTTAGCGTATTGGATATGGTTCTCATGGGGACCACCGCACAGTTAAGTTTATTGCAGCAGCCCGGAGCGGAGCAGTTGAAACAAGCTCATGCTGCTTTGGCTCGCTTTGGGATCGAACATTTAGCGGATCGAGATTATGAACAATTGAGCGGGGGTGAATCTCAGCTGACCTTGATCGCCAGAGCAATCGCGCAGGGAGCTAAGATTTTACTATTAGACGAACCCACCGCCAGTCTGGATTATGGTAATTCCTTACGTGTCATGGAAGAAATAAGACATCTTGCGAAAGAGGGTTTTACAATTCTTTTTTCGACCCATGATCCAAACCAAGCATTGAGCTACTCCACTCAAGTCTTAGCCCTTTTTGAGGGCAACGTAGCTGCTTTTGGTCCAACCAATCAAGTTTTACAACCTGCCCTTTTGGAACAGCTTTATCAAATTTCAGTTCGTTTTGAAACAATTGGAGAGGAGCAACATCGTGTTTGCATTCCTCTGCCGCGAAAGGATGATTCCCAATGAAAAAGTTTACCGTCTTGATAATAATCCTTGTCTTTTTACTTAGTGCCTGTAGCGCACCTGCCCCGACACCTGTTCCGGAGGAAACCACTCAGGTTTTTGTCGATTCCAGCGGACGCAGTATCGAACTTCCCTTAGAGATTACACGAATTGCAGCCTCCGGCCAAATGGCGCAAATGTTCCTTTTTGCGATCTGTCCCGACCTTTTAGTCGGGCTTGCGCAACCGTGGTCAGAAGCTTCAGAGCAATTTATTCACACAGAATATTATCAATTACCGGTTTTGGGTCAGTTTTATGGCGTCGGCACCATGAATATGGAAGAAGTCATCAAATCCGATCCCCAGGTTATTATAGACATAGGGGAAGCCAAAGCCAGTATTGTTGAAGACATGGATGCCATAATGGAACAAGTTAATATTCCCACTATCCACATTGAAGCGACCACCGAAACCACAGCCGAAGCGTATCGCATCTTAGGCAAGCTTCTAAATCGCGAGGAAAAAGGAGAAGAGCTGGCTAGTTTCGTAGAAGGAACTCTTGAAAAAGTTAACATGGCCTTGAGCAAAACTGAAAAGACGTCTTTACTTTATCTATTGGGCAATAACGGGTTGAATGTTTTAGCCAAAACTTCCTTCCATGCCGAGGTGATGGACTTGGTTTCCGATAATATCGCCATTATCGAACAACCGTCTTTTAAAGGTTCAGGAAATGAGGTTGATTTTGAACAACTGCTACTCTGGAATCCGGAAGTCATCTTATTTGCCCCCGATAGCATTTATGATCAAATCAATGAAGACCCTACCTGGCTACAGCTCAATGCAATTGCAAATCAGCGCTATTACAAAGTACCTGGAGTTCCCTATAATTGGGTAACCAATCCACCTTCTGTCAATATTTTCTTAGGCATGCTTTGGTTGACGGACCTGCTTTACCCGGAAGCCGTAGAATATGATTTATTTGAAGAAGTGGCTACCTATTACAACTTGTTTTACGGTCATGTTCTGACCCAAGCTGAATTTTCGCA
>CAZAFY010000128.1:0-2960 GCA_964484445.1 uncultured Eubacteriales bacterium | reverse complement strand
TTAACAGGATGCCAAGGTGAACCAGAAGCTAACACTCTAGTCGTTGGCTTTATTCCCGATGCAGCTCCCTTCTCTTATCTTAACGAGGAAGGCTTTTGCACAGGATTTGAAATTGAATTAGTAGAACAAGCAGCTGCCAAAATGGGTCTAGAACCTCAATATACGGCGGTTTCTTGGGAGGATTTGCATTCAAGCATCACCGATGCACAAATCGATCTTTTTGTCGGTTATCTGAGTAAAAAGGATCTCCCGGATGAAGTCCTGCTCAGCGAATCTTATTTGGATAATTCTCAGGTCTTCCTAGTCCGAAAAAATGAGTCCTACGAAACCACTTTGGATTTCTCAGGCAAAACCATAACGATTTTCAAAGATAGTTTGGCAGATCAGTTATTGCAATGGGAATACCAAAAAAATATCACCGAGACTTGGGTCATCCAATTCAGTGAAAACACGGAGATTGCTCTAGAGGATTTACTGTCGGGCCAAACTGATGCCTGGTTAGCTCCGCTTTACAGTGTTGAGGACTATATAGAGCAACACCCTGAAGAGCTAACTCGCTTAGAGATCGTCTTTTATGAGGAAAAGTTGGTAACTGCTTTCGCACCTAATCGGGAAGATTTAGTAGAACGCTATAACTCCTCACTTCGCGAACTTCAAGCGGAAGGAAAACTTTCTGAAATTGCCCTCGGCTGGTTTGGCTTTGATCCCCTCACTGATTTAATCCATAACCCTTGATTGAATTATAGTTAATCGCAGGAGCTCAACGGAGCTTCTGCGTTTTTTTTATTCAAAAGAAGGATTTGATTGCAATAAAAAAGAATATATCTTTAATTTCCCGATTTATTTGCATAAACGAAAGGACGTAACGATGAAAAGAAAACTAGTGCTCTTTTGGACTCTACTCCTCGTAAGCACGTTATTTATTCGTGTCTTTGCTTCCGAACCCGCCTTTGTCATCGATCAACTTGAAGTGGAAATCGATATTGACAATGCATCCTTCGTGCGAATCACACAAAATATGGCTGCTCACATGGAGAACCATGCTGCTGAGTTTACTTTGGGTTATCCTATACGGTGGAACGATGATCGCTGGATCGTATTAGAAGAAGAAGAGGTTTTCTCTTCTAATGCTACGACCCTCAAGCGCCACCAAAAAGGTGAAAGAATCGTCTTGGATTATTTTGCGAATTATCAACAGCGCATGGGTGCTCCTTTTACTTTAGCGCACAAGCTCGGGTATAACCTTGGAGTCGATCTTTATTCAGACAAAGATGATTTGAAACTGCTTATTGCAGATGACTTCTGGCAAGCGACGACCCATCAATTAGAGTTTCTCATCCGTTTACCCTACGAGATCACTGCTGATCAAATTACTTTTGAAACGAATGCAGGAAATACCTCCGATGTTTTAGAGTATGCTTTACACGGAAATGTGATCAGCGGAGTAACAAAAACCACCTTACAGGCTGGCCAATCGATTTATCTCTCGCTAGCTCTTCCGGAGGGGTATTTTACTCACGCAACTGCCTTGGTTTTTCCGGGTCAAACTCCTGCTGCAATTGGACCTTATCTTTTAGCCCTTGCTTTAGGGTTGGCAGTCGCTCTTTGGTTCTTCCTGGCCAGAAATCGTAAACCAATCACCGATCTTATACCGCAAATTCCTTTCCACTTGACTTCTGCAGAAATGGGTTATCTTTTTGATCATTCCCTTGATCAAACCGACACAGCAAGTTTGTTTCTGTGCTGGGCTCAGCAGGGTGCTTTAAAGTTTATAGAAGATAAACAAACCACCTTGATCAATCCTGCAACCTTCTTTTCACTGGAGAAGACCGGCGATCTTACTAACCAAGCGAAACCCTACGAGCAGACTATGTTTGAAATTCTTTTCAGCCGGTTTGGAAAAGATGGCAAGGTCACTGACAGCGTGCTGGAAAACCGTTTTTATCTTCATACAGAAGAAGGCGAAAAGGGGATCAAAGATCAAGTCAATGTGCTCAATCCCTTTGGGGTTTATGAAGGATATAACAAGTATTTGCGTGCCTTCTTCTTGCTCTTGGCCTGGGCTTCCGGTTACTATGCGCTTCTTTTATTGTCTCTCGATATTTTTCAATTGCAAGGCTGGCTGATGCAAATCATTTCCGTTTCAATTTCCGCATTACTGACCCTTGTGGTTTATTTATCTGCCTTCTTCTTGAATTTGTATTTAGTGGCTCGAGATCGAACCAAGCTTGGATTAGCCATTGTAATGCTCCTGACCGTAGGTGGAGCTTTTGGCTTTTTACTATTTACCACTTGGAAAGGAAAATTCTTCTTTCCGATTCTGCTTGGATTGATCACTTTCTTCCTCTTAGCCTTCCTGGCTGGTAATACCAACAAGCGTACCAAATTCGGTGAAGAAATTTCTGAAAAAATCTTGGGATTCCGCCGTTTCTTGACGGAAGCCTCAAGTGAGGAGTTACAATTACGAGTAAATAATCAGCCTTCTTTATTTTTCGAGTATCTTCCCTTTGCATTTGTCTTGGGAGTTCAGCGTACCTGGGCAAGAAAATTCAATGATTTTTCTTTGACCCAGCCAACCTGGTATGAAAGTAATGTCCCATTCCTTACAGCATTCAATGCCTATGACTTTACTCTTCGTATAGAGAAAACCATGGCAAGATTGACCGAGGTATTATTTTCAGCTCCGGCAATCAATACAAAAGGATCCATTGCACCAAACACGATCGAAGTTAAAAAGATCGGAAACAGCTGGAAAATTCGATATTAAAAAAACACCTTGTCGGTCTAAAAGTCCGGCAAGGTGTTTGATTATGGACCAGGTTTTGTAGATTTAATTTGAAATTTCGTTTTGCATTTTGGGCAAGTGACGTTCAGGGTTTGCTGTGTTTTGGGTAATCGCAGCAACTGCTGACAGTGTGGGCATGAATGGTATTGAAAGCGCCCTCGATCGATCAAAAAAG
>CAZAFY010000127.1:2045-4725 GCA_964484445.1 uncultured Eubacteriales bacterium | reverse complement strand
TAAGCAGTAGATTATATAATTGAAAGGGGATTTTACAATGTTATCAGCTGCAACCACCAAATTATTACAAGAGCAAATCAACAAAGAATTCTATTCGGCATATCTCTACATTGAAATGGCCAACTATTATGAAAATGAGGGTCTTCCTGGGTTTGCTCATTGGTTTGTAATTCAAGCCCAAGAAGAACGTGATCATGCTATGTTGTTTCGTCAATATTTGATCAACAACAATGTATGCGTCCACTTCACTGCTATTGCTGAGCCGGATCAGGTTTATGATAATCATGGAGCACCTTTACATGCCGCTTTGGAACATGAACAATACGTGACTGCTTCGATTAATGCAATCTATGCGCAGGCACAAAAAGATCATGATTTCCGAACCATTCAATTCTTAGATTGGTTTGTTAAAGAGCAAGGGGAAGAAGAGAAGAATGCAAATGACAACATCACCAATTATGAGTTGTTTGGCAAGGATCCCAAGGCTCTCTATATGTTGAACAAAGATATGCTGGCTCGCGTATATGCTGCTCCATCTTTGGTTCTCTAATTTCATGTAACATTAGAACAGCGCCTACTTTCACCAGTAGGCGCTTTGTTTTGTACAAGAAAAGGTATTTTCAGGAAACCTCGCGAATCAGTATATTGAAACTTAGTCCCGGAGGTGTTTAAATGTCTGTGTCAACTTATCGTTGCCCCTCTTGCGGTAACGGCTTGACGTTTGATCCGGATTTACAAAAACTGGTTTGTGATTATTGTGGAAATCAATATCATGAACATGAAATTCTCAATATGCTACGTCAAAAAGCGGAGGCGGTAGCCCATACCGCGGTTTTTTCATGCCCCAGTTGCGGAGCCGAGGTTGCTACCGATGAAACCACTGCCGCGACGTATTGCTATTATTGCCATAATCCGGTGGTGTTATCGGGTCGATTACAAGCAGAATTCCGACCGGATTTTGTTCTTCCGTTTAAGGTTAGTAAAGAGAAAGCCCGCGAGACGTTCTTGAAATGGGTCAAGGGAAAACGCTATGTACCTTCCGGTTTTTATGATGAAAGCAACATCGACAAAATCACTGGGGTATATTATCCGTATTGGCTTGCCGATTATACCATGGATGCACAATTCGAAGGTGAAGGCAGAACCAGCCAGATGACTTCCACTGCTAACGAGAATATTACGACCACTCAGCATTTCCGAGTGGTCAGAAGAGGTGATGTCACCTTTCGTAACTTGCAGCGGAGTGCTTTAAGAAAAGCCGATCGCAAACTGGCCGACGGTGTCCATCCTTATCACTTTGAAGAGATGCAACCATTTACTGAAACGGTTTTATCGGGGTTTCAGGCAGAGAAACGCGATATCAACAGCGAGGAATTTCATCAGTCGGTGGAACAAGAAGTTGGAAAATACGTGCAGCCGCTGTTGACCGGGGGACATGGGTATCATCAATTAAGTGGATCAACCGGTAGTAGAGTAAAGACGGCCAAGTACTCTTATGTTTTACTGCCCACCTGGGTAGTGACTTACACCGGAACGAATGGACAGATCTATTATTACAGTATGAATGGGCAAACACAAGAAACCTGTGGTGTGTTGCCGGTCGATCGCAATAATTTGCTACGAGATTGCTTTGTTTTAGCTGCGGGAATATTCGCTTTGGCTTGTGCAGGGGGGTATTTCTTATGGTAATAGGAAAATTCGGCCGAAAACTGTTAATGGTCGGTCTGCTGCTGGTTTTGTTGGGCTCTCTATTTACAGTGCAGGCAACTACCTTGGGAGAAAGAAGCCGGCGTGTTTTCGATGAAGCGGGGCTGTTGACCGATGCAGAGATTGCTAAGTTGGAAGCAGAAATTGCTACTGCCCGAACAAGTATGAAGATGGACTTCGTGGTCTTGACCAGCGAAGAAGCAGAGTATAGCGCTTCCGATACCCAAGCAGAGAAAATCGGCATGGCATTTGCCGATGATTTTTATGACTACAACGGCTTCGGAGCAGGGGAAGATTACAGCGGGATCATCTATTTTATCGATATGTCTAATCGAATGCCAATCATTACAACCTGTGGCAAGATGATTAATTACATTACCGATGCGCGTTTAGAGACAATGTTGGATCACAGCTGGAATCATCTCAGTGAAGGAGATTTTTCAGGTTCCGTGTTGAGCGTGGTGCAAGATACATTAAGTTACGTCAAAGCAGGAGTCCCAGAGGGACAGTATCAGTACGATACCGAAACAGGTCAAGTGACAACGCCAGCTTATAAAGTTTTGACCGTTGCCGAAATGGGAATCGCAGCCGGTGTGGCAGCGGTAGCTGGGATCATCTTATATGTTAGTGTCCATGGTACGTATCAGTTGAAAGGGAGCACCTACGAGTATGCAGTGCGTGAAAATTCTGATGTTGTGATCACCGGCAGTCAGGATCAGTTCTTGCGAACCAGCGTGACACGGATGCCGAAGCCCAAGCCACCACGGAACATTAGTGGAGGTGGCACATTTGGAGGTGGACGCGCCAGCGGCACCCATATGTCCAGTAGCGGAAGATCCCATGGCGGCGGCGGTGGCCGTAGATTCTAGGGGACGGTTCTCTCCCCTCGTTTTTTCCCAGTTTATTTCCTATTGCCGTAATTGGATGCACCAAATGATGAGTGCAGATATAATAACAAACACGATTCGCCTAC
>CAZAFY010000127.1:0-1945 GCA_964484445.1 uncultured Eubacteriales bacterium | reverse complement strand
CGGCTTCGTTGCATGGAGTCCTGCAACGTGATTGGACCAGGAGCAATCGGGAACATTGCGGTGACTCCGTGCTGATATAGCCCATCGGTGTCGGCACCAATACTACCGGCCAATGCTAACAGCGGAATAGCGTGCCTTTTAGTGCGTTTTGCAATCCCCATAATGACTTTTCCATGTAAGGTTTGAGCGTCGATGCGACCTTCCCCAGTAATCACCAAATCGGTTCCTGCCAGCATCTCTTTAAACTGCAGAGTACTGAGCACAATGTCGATCCCCGGCTGCATTGTTGCTTTGGTAAACGCTAATAACGCCACTGTAGTACCACCGGCAGCACCCGCACCTGGGAGATCTTTCAAATCGATTTGTAGGACTCTAGACAATACGTGGTGATACTGCGCCAAAGCAGCATCCAAACGTTGCACCTGTTCGGCATTTGCCCCTTTTTGCGGTCCAAAGATAGAGCTCGCTCCCCGAATCCCCAAAAGAGGGTTGTCAACATCACAAGCGACCAATATTTCTGTGTCTTGTAAGCGCGGATCCACTTGTTGTAGATCAATTCTGCTTAAACGCGATAGCTCTGCTCCGCCTGGTGCTAAATCGTTTCCACATACGTCTAAAAAGCGAACGCCTAAAGCACTTGCCAAGCCACTGCCGCCGTCGTTGGTAGCACTTCCGCCAAGGCCAACTATGATTTTTTTGGCTCCATGATCTAAAGCCGCCCGAATCAGTTGCCCAGTGCCAAACGTAGAAGTGAGTTCGGGATTTCGCTCGGCTTCGGTCAATAAGGTTAAACCGGATGCGGCTGCTAATTCCACAACAGCGGTAGCATTGGGCAACAAATATAACGGTGCACGAATCGTACGCCCTAAAGGGTCTAACACCGAAACAAAATGTGCGGTTCCTCCTAAAGCCAAGGCTAAAGCAGCTCCGGTCCCTTCGCCGCCATCGGCAATAGGCAAAACGGTCAAATCAGCTAAAGGAGAGACTCGACGCACACCTTCTGCCACTGCATTGCCGGCATCCAAGCTACTGCAACTGCCTTTGAAAGAATCCATAGCAATCAAGATTTTCACGTCAACATCCCCCTTATTCCGGTAGGGTTTCTTCTACTTCTTCAATGTGCGCTCGAATTCGCAGTAACAACATTTCTATCGCCACTCGGTTACGACCACCTTCTGGTATGACAATATCGGCATTGCGTCGGCTGGGCTCAACAAAACGCTCATGCATGGGTTTAACGGTAGAAAGATATTGGTCACGCACCGAGGCTAAACTGCGCCCGCGCTGGGTAATGTCTCGTTCAATTCGTCGCAAAATTCGCACATCGGCGTCGGTATCAACGTAAATTTTAATGTCCATCATATCGCGTAAATCCGAATCTTGTAAAATCAAAATACCGTCAATGACAATGATCGGCTTGGGAGGAATGAAGAGCGTCTCTTTGGAGCGATTATGCACCGTGAAATCATAGACCGGGCAGTAAACCCCCAGTCCTTGCCGTAACATCTGTAAGTGCTGCACCAATAAATCGGTTTCAAAGGCTTCCGGATGATCATAATTCAATAGACAACGCTGATCATACGTCAACTCATCATGGCAGCGATAATAGTTATCATGATAAATCACACACAAATCCTCACCAAAGCGTTTTGCCAATTGGCGCGTCAAAGTGGTCTTTCCGGAGCCGGTTCCTCCTGCCACGCCTATGATTAGAGTCTTCATGAAAATCGCCGCCTTTCTGTGTTTCTTCTCAGTTTGCCATTTCCACATGCTTTTCCTGCCGAGAACCCTTGCTCTTGCCGACTTTCATGATATAATGACCTTAAAAAGATAGAAAGGGCGGAGCATATGAAACTGAATACCTTAGAAACACCAGTCTTGATTTTAGACGAACTGAAGTTCGAAGCCAATTTGAAAAAAATGATGGATCTGATCAAAGAAAGCG
>CAZAFY010000126.1:0-4730 GCA_964484445.1 uncultured Eubacteriales bacterium | reverse complement strand
AAAAATACCTCTTCCTTCTCGGAAGAGGTATGTGTATTTAGTAGCCTTCTTCTATGACCAGTTTGCCCATGCTTTCTAATTTCTCTTTGATCAATCCAATGGCAGTGCGACGCGGCTTGACACCCACTTGCTTGAACAACGGCGACGCGTGCGCATCGTTAATGGCATTACCCACCATGAAGGTGATGACGTCAGCGTCCATGAGCAAGCGACAAAAGCGCTCAACCGAGGTTTGCTCTCCCCATTGCTCCGCAGGTTCATCTAACAAATTCACCGCTTGATTCAAAAGCAGCGCTCCTTCACTGACCATATCGATTCCTTCCATGCGGTATTCCGGTGGAGAGGCAAAGCCCAAGGCGTTATCGATCAGCTCTACCCTTCGGTTCAACTCCCGGGCAACAATATCGGCAGTGGTGGAGCCACAAATCATCTTTTTCCCCTCTTTGGCCATGAAGGTTGCAACAAAACTGCGGTCTTCACTGCGCATTTCCGGGGGACCGGTGAGAATATTCAACATTTTGGCAGGTCGATTCTTGATTAGAAGAAACGTAGTATCATCCACATAAATTCCATCGGTTAAGGCTTTGGTTTTTTCACTCAACGTTGTAAGAAGTGAGCTTTCGCCGGGATCTCCTTCCGCCAGATACTGCCACAAGTTTGCGATTCCTTCACTGCCAATGCCCATGACATACTGTTTGCCCATGCCGGCCTGACTGGCGCCATCGCTCAACAAGAGCAAGCGGTCTCCGTTACGCAGTCGCCCGTAGTACTCGCCCACCATTTCGTGCCCGGCTGAAAAAAACTCTGGCTTTAGGACCTGACAAATTCGTTCTCGTTCCATAATGGCATGAGGGGATTCATAGGTAAACAGCGAGAATTTTCCGTCATTCATGAGCTGCACGGCAGAGAAAGCCGAAAAAGGAGCCACTTTTTTGCGTGCGATATGCATAGAAGCCGCCACCGTTTGGCAGGCGGTGCGAAACGACATTTCGGTTTTAGCAAGCTCAATCAAGCGATTAGCACAGGTAATGGCCGCAATGTTGGCATAAATACCGGAACCAATGCCGTCACAAACCACAAAAACCGTATAAAAAGGGGTGCGCAAAAATAAAGTGGTATCACCGCAGACGCTTTGCCGATGCTTGGTCTGTTGATTCAACCAACTCTGATAATAAATCACTTGCCTCACCCCGCTTTGGCTATTTTTTCTCTTCGTCGAATAAATCGGTGATCTGCCGAACCAGATCTTCGCTTTGGGCTGTGTTTTTACCTAAGAAATGAGCCAACTGTTGCGAGAAACTGATTTGGTGATCCAGTAGTTCTTTCACATGCTCTAAGGTTTGGCGTTTGATTAGGTCGATTTGGCTGTCGTCAAACTTGACTTGACTGATATTAGAGTAGATCCCAACATATTGGTTCTCACCGCGCAAGGCATAGAGGATCTCATGGTATTTCACGCCATATTTGCTGCGTATGGCTTCGAACTGTTCTTGTTCGCCACGGGCTAGTTTTTCAAAGCCGTCGCCATTGAGCAAATAGGTAATTCGTCGTCCCAAAATTCCGTTATTGCAGAAAAACATTTTCTGAAAGGATGGATTCATATGGATCAGACGCAAGTCTCCGTCGAGGATAATGATGCCGTCGGGACTGGTTTCCATGATTTTATCGGTACGCTGTTGAGCCAAACGCCGCATATAGGGCAAACACATCTCCGGGTCTGCTAACCCACGAACCACAGCAATGGCTTTTTCGCGGCAGGTATCGTAGCCGCAAGCACCGCAATTGAGTTGTTGCTGCAAATCACCTTTACCGGTGCGTTCAAGCGCCATTTGGATCAGGCTTTCTTCTACATCGTCAAAGAGCACGGCTTCTTCTTTATTAAACACGGTCATCGTGGAAACCGCTGGTCTGGGGATGGATATTTTGATCTGCTTCTGCCGATTAACATATTCCAAAAGCGACTGCTTTTTCATGAACAGGTTTTTCTCGCCCGGGAATGCCGGGCCGTTGATGCAACCTCCGGCACAGAAAAGCGGTTCAATCAGCTTGTATTGCTGATGCATGCTGGAATCAAAGAGGGAAATTAATTCATCGGGTCCGCTGATATGCAGAATCTCGCTGCTGGAGATATCGGTTTCAAGCTCACAGGTTTTAAGTAAGCCGCTTTGTAACGGATACAAGCGTGCCGTGTTGAAGTCGCCAGCGTTATCGAAATTGCTTTCGGGGCAAGCTGCGACATCGACCGCTTCTGCTTCCAACCACTGAATCAATTCAACAAAGGTCAAAGCTTCATCAATGGCTCCCCGCAATTCCGGGCGCATGGCTTCTTGCTTCTTTGCGGCACACGGGCCAACGAACACCACTTTGCTCTCCGGACCTAAGCGCTCTTTGATCATGCGCCCATGAGCGATCATCGGCGAGACTACCGGCAACATTTGCGGAATCAACTCTGGCTTATACTTATCAATATAATTGACCACAGCCGGGCAGGCGGTGGTGATGTTGCCGTGGTCCAAAAGTTTCATGGTCTCTTCCGAGACGACTTGAGCCCCTTCTGCGGTCTCTGCTACATAGGAGAACCCTAACAAGCGCAATGCAGATGGTAAGCGTCTGGCACTCCAACCACTAAAGAGAGCAGCAAAAGAAGGGGCAACAGTCACGGCTACGGTTGGATGATCCCGCAACAGCTGTTTCACTTTTGCTAAACTGGGAGCAATGACTTTGGCATGCTGTGGACACTCCCGCACGCAACTGCCACAGTGTATGCAGAGCTCATCGGTCACCCGTGCTTGCCCATTACTGATTCGAATTGCCTTTACCGGGCAAACCCGAATACAACGATGACAATCTTGACAATGGGCGAATTCGGTGTAGATGACATTGGGAATCATCCGCACCTCGTTGATATTGAATTTTCGCTCTTTCTGCTCCATGGTATCCCCTTCTCTTATTCATCTACTTCTTACGAAATGCTCGCACTCGATTATAACCGAAAAGCGCCTATCTTTCAAGGCGCTATCGGAAGGGTGAGGAGACCTATAACGCATTTGAAGTAAATGCGTTTACCCCAAGGTTATTGAATTCGTTTTAGTTCGGCTACGGCTCGTTCAAAGGTGCAGTGTTCCAAAACATTGCCGTTGATGATCACCACCGGGCCTTTTTGACAACGTTCATTGCAGAAAGAAGCCGAAACTTCGGTCACATCGTCTAACCCTTGGCTATGAATATAGTCGTTAAGTTGGGTATATAAGGTTTGAGCTCCCCGTAAGAAACAGCTGGTGCCCAAGCAAATCTTCATACTGATTTTTGCTTCAGAAGAAGGCTTACGGATCATGATATCTTCTAAAGAGATACGCTTGCGGTTTTGATACAGCGTATGCAACAGATGATGTGCTTTCTCTGCCGTTAAATCATCGCGCATGAGTTCTTGCAAATATGGATTCTCTTGGGCACTGTGGAACTGCAGCATCTTATCTTGATCTTGCAAGCCCTTGGCTCGTTTGCTGACATGCTGGTGGTCTGAAGAGGTGGGTTGTCCACCGCCATTGATACAGCCACCGCAACAAGCCATCACTTCTACTAAATCAAAATGTTCTTCCCCGCTGCGAATTTTATCAATCAACTTTCGGGCATTGGCTAAGCCACTGACGACCGCTAAGCGCAAGGTCACTTCTCCGATTTTGATTTCTGCAATACGGGTCGATTCTCCGCCTCGCAGTTCCTTGACATCGATCATCTTCCCATGATTCAGCTTAGAAGCCGCATAACGTAAAACCGCTTCGCTGACCCCACCGGAATTACCAAAGATGACGCCGGCACCTGTTTTAAAGCCAAAGGGTAAATCAAAAGAGCCGGGTTCTAATTTTTCAAAATCAATCCCCTGTTCTTTGACCATGAGTGATAGCTCTTTGGTGGTTAACACAAAATCCACATCGGGGTTGTTATCTTCTTTGAATTCCGGTCGTTTGGCTTCGAATTTTTTGGCGGTGCAGGGCATGATCGAGACCACGACTAAATCTTCACGACTAATATTTAGCATTTTGGTCAGTTGATCTTTGCAGACCGAACCAAACATTTGTTGAGGAGATTTACATGTAGACAAGTTCGGCAGCATATCCGGATAGTACTGTTCGGCGAATTTGACCCAGGCTGGACAGCAAGAGGTGAATTGGGGTAAGTTCTGCTGTTTGCCGTAGCGTTCCAGGAACTCATCGCCTTCTTGCAAGACAGTCAAATCAGCAGCAAAAGAGGTATCGTAGACCTGATCAAAGCCCATCATGCGCAGGGCAGTGATGATTTGGCCGGTTGTAGCCGTGCCGGGCTTATAGCCAAAATATTCGCCTACAGCAACCCGCACAGCCGGAGCGATCTGCACGACCACGGTTTTCTTGGAATCATGCAAGGCATTCCAAACCTCATTAATTTGGAACTTTGGCGTTAGCGCACCCACTGGGCAGACCTTGACGCACTGTCCACAGTTGACACATTCCACCGTGCCAAACGGTTTATTAAAGCAGGCTACCACTTGCGAAGCAGAGCCGCGCTGGGCAAAATCGAGCACGCCAACCGATTGGATTTCACTGCAGACCCGTACACAATCGCCGCAAAGCACGCACTTGCTGGGATCCCGAATAATGGCATCGGAAGAATCATCGAGCGGAGCAAAGTCGGCCAACTGTTTGAATCGAACTTTGCTAACCCCTAATTGCTGGGCAATCTCCTGTAAACGG
>CAZAFY010000125.1:0-4763 GCA_964484445.1 uncultured Eubacteriales bacterium | reverse complement strand
GGATAACACCTCGCTGTTTTACATAATCCATAACAGCTGTCGCTAATGGATGTTCGGACTTTTCTTCAAGAGAAGCGGCCAATTGCAACAATTCTTGGGAAGTAGTGGAACCCAAAGTGATAAGGTCGGTAATTTGAGGTTTTCCTTCGGTAACGGTTCCGGTTTTATCTAAAATTACGGTATTGACGGTATGAGCAATTTCCAGAGCTTCGGCCGATTTAATCAAGATACCATGCTCAGCACCTTTGCCGGTTCCAACCATAATTGCCACCGGAGTCGCTAACCCTAAAGCGCAGGGACATGAAATGACTAAAACGGCGATACCAATGGAAAGTGCAAAATCAAACGGGTAGCCTAACAACAGCCAGACAATGGTTGCAACCACGGAAATCACCATGACGGTGGGAACAAAGATTGCAGAGACTTTATCGGCCAATTGGGAGATGGGGGCTTTACTCGATGCTGCTTCTTCTACCAAGCGAATGATTTGCGACAAGGTCGTATCATCGCCAATACGAGTCGCACGGAATTGAAGATACCCGCTTTTATTGACCGTGGCAGCAATGACTTTATCACCTTCGGATTTCTCCACAGGCATGCTTTCGCCGGTCAAAGCTGCTTCATCGATGCTGGAATGGCCATTCAAAACGATGCCATCTACTGGAACGCTCTTCCCAGGGCGTAAAATAATAGTATCTCCTAAAACAACATCTTCCACAGGAATTTCAATTTCCGTGCCGTTACGCAAAACGATTGCGGTTTTGGGAGCTAAGTCGATTAGTTTAGCGATTGCTTCAGAAGTTCTGCTCTTGGATTTGGCTTCCAGATATTTCCCCAAGGTGATAAGGGTTAATATTGTAGCTGCCGATTCAAAATAGAGGTCCATTGCAAAATCCATGGCTAGTTGATGATTGTTAGCACCTAAACCATAGCCGATTTGGTAGATTGCATAAATACCATAGAGTAGTGCTGCAGTTGATCCTACTGCAATCAGCGAATCCATGTTTGGAGAACGCTTCCAAAGTGTCTTGAACCCCATTTGAAAATAGTTGCGGTTCAAATATATAATTGGTAAGGTCAGCAAGAACTGTGTGAAAGCAAAGGGTAGACTGTTATGCATTCCAGATAACCAAGAGGGTAGCGGTAAACCAAACATGCTTCCCATGGAAATATAGAACAATGGAAGCAAGAACAACAAGGAATACCAGAATTGCTTGCGTTTCTCTTCGGCCTCTTTTTGCATTACATTCTCTCGGGGGGCCGTGGTTTTGGCAGCTGATTTGGGTTGGGAAACCGGAGTTGCACCATACCCGGAGTCGTCTACCAGACGCGATATATCTTGGACAGTAAGTTTTGTGTGGTCGAACTCCACGACCATGCGGTTAGCCAATAAGTTGACGGCGACTTTCTCGACACCGGGAGCTTTGGCTAAGCTTTTTTCAATATGGGCGGAACAGGCTGAACAAGTCATGCCGGTTACATCAAAGGTCTCTTTCAAGGGTGTGTCCCTCCTATCTCTACACCCCCAGGGGGGTGATGTAAGTATAGTATATCAGATTAGTCGGATTTGTCAAGAGGGGGAAATAACAGGAAAATAACAAAAGACACTTGGGTTCTGATTCCAAGTGTCTCGTGATTTGTTGTGCTTCTACTATATTCGGTAGCAATGGTTCATTGGTTCATTACTACAAATCGAACATCTTTCAGAATTTGCATATTTTCTTCAAAACTGAATCCGTCAATCGTGGTGCCAACTTTTTTTAGCACACCGTCAACAGCACCGCAATCTGCCATGGCAAGAATCATGGCCTCTTCTTTTTCATCGGTGTGAAGAACATTATTACCAGCCATTACACTTAATAATCCTGCTAAGCCAATACCTCCCCAATTGGAAACTCCGCAAGCCAGAAGGATATCGGCCTCAAAAGCGGCTGCTATGGTTTCACCTAAAGGTACTTGCTGGATAATCTGATCTTTGACTTTACCCATGCCGACTTCGTTTCCGCCGTCACCAATGCAAACGGTGGGAATCTTGCGGTTACGCGCATGGTAAAAGAGAAAATCGGTATCTGGGCAGAAGCTTGTGATATCTAATGCGTGCATGCTGTAGACCTTACCCTCTTCTGTACGACCGGGACGTTCCAAACCTACCAATAAATCAGGTTTAAATGTGTCCCATGCAGAGAGCAATTCCACCTCGCTTTGTTCGTTACGACGTATCAGCAAGGTCGCTTTCAAATCCATGACGGTAATCAATCGGTTAAGAATCGTTTCGCTGTAGGGATCGGTGATCAACAAGACTTGTTTGCCCAATTTTTCTAAAGCAGCGGCTAAAGCAACGGAACCCGAAGGTCCATCGGTTTCGCCAATTCCGCACGCTGCAATGGCAAACCCCGTGACAATCACGATTCGCTGGGCATCAAAGAGCAAATGGGCAGCTTGCGCAAAGTCCTCGGGGACAGACATGTTGTGAGTTCCGCGTTGTTCGGTATGGCGGCTGCAAATCTCAAAGATTTGCTCAGTTGCCGACTTCATGTTTTGTTACCTCGTTTCGTTATTTACTGGCAAATTCACTGTTGAGTTTATCGGTGATGAACATGTGACCCGGAGCATGGGTAATGACCAAGGGCAATTTAGCCTGCTCAATCACCGCTTGGGGTGTGACCCCACAAGCCCAAAAGACGGGAATTTCGTCTTCGTGTATATCTACCGGCTGACCGTAGTCGGGTTTTTGCAAATCGGTGATTCCGATTTGCTGGGGATGGCCAATTTGAATTGGTCCGCCATGTACTCGGGGGAAGCGCGCGGTGATTTCAGCGGCGCGCTTGGCATTCGCCGGGGTCATGGGGCGCATGCTGACCACCGTGGGTCCGTGGAATACACCCACACCTTGGGTAGGAAGATTGGTTTTATACATTGGCACGTTTCTGTTCATACTGATATGACGGATCTCTATACCGGCTTGTAGTAGGGCTTCTTCAAAAGAAAAACTGCAGCCGATTAGAAAGCCAACGAAATCATCTTGCCAAAGTTCGGTGATATTCAAGCATTCTTCTGTGCGAATACCGTTGCGGTAAACAAAATAGCGAGGTAAGTCAGTACGCAAATCCGCTTGCGCAATTTCGCGAATTCCAGGATCTCCCGGTTTGGTGATTTCAAGCACTGGACAAGGTTTGGGATTTTTGACCGTAAAGGCTTCAAAATCTTTCGCATAGCGTTCCGGCAAAATGACCAAATTGGCCTGGGCATAGCCTCCGCACATACCGGCGGTAGGACCGGTGATTTCTTCGCGGCGAATCAGGGCTCGAACTTCAGCTGGGGTGGCGGTTAAGAGATTCATCGCAGTACCTGCCTTTCTTTTTGTAAACGAACTTTTCTTTCATTATAAGGTTCTCATCTACTTCCGTCAAGAAACAAGTTTATCTTGACATAAACTGTCAGTTTTGCTATACTCAGAGCAATTCTAAACGATAAGCAATGAAGAAGAGGAGTAGGTTCGTTTCTGCGGCACAGAGAAAAGACGGCTGGTGCGAGTCTTTGCAAAGAACGAATTGAAGTAGCTTCAGAGCTGTGTTTCCCAACAGGATTCTCAGTAGGAAACACCGGTAGGTTCCGCCGTTATACGGAAAAGCATAAAGCGCGAAGGGTGACCTTCGAATTTAGGTGGTACCGCGGATTATCGTCCTATTCGTCCTAAAGCATGAGTTTTTTTCATGCTTTGAGGGCGTTTTTTTATTTTAACAAAGGAGGGATTTTTCAGATGATGGATGGCAAGTATCAATTTCAAACTGCTGAAAAGCAAATGCAAGATTTTTGGCAAGAACATCAGGTCTATGCCTACAGCAAAACCGACCCCAAAGCACCGCTATATTCCATAGACACACCACCCCCTACCGTTAGCGGTAGCTTACACATTGGCCATATCTTTTCTTACACTCAAGCCGAGATGATCGCGCGCTTCCAGCGCATGCAAGGCAAGCGGGTGTTCTATCCGTTTGGCTTCGATGATAACGGCTTGCCTACAGAACGATTGGTGGAAAAAGAGAAGAAGATTTATGCAAAGGATGTACCGCGCAGTGAATTCATCGTCCAATGTGTGGAGACCGCTTCCAAATATGAAGCAGAATTCAAAGAACTCTGGCAATCTTTAGGCTTGTCGGTGGATTGGGATCTGCAGTATCAGACAGTCAGCCCCTTATCTCAAAAGGTATCTCAACGCTCCTTCTTGGATTTAGTATCAAAAGGCAAAGCTTATATTAAAGAATCGCCGGTTTTGTGGTGCACCGAGTGTCATACCGCCATTGCGCAATCGGAGTTGGATACCGCAGAAGCCCCTTCTCGTTTCAACGATATCATCTTCTTGGTGGATGATAAGCCGCTTTTGATCGCCACAACCCGTCCGGAGTTGCTCAATGCTGTGGTGTGTCTTTTTGTGCATCCGGAAGACGAACGCTATACTTCCTATGTGGGGAAAGAAGCGGTTGTGCCCCTCTTTGATTACAAAGTTCCGATTAAGGCCGACCCCAAAGTAAACAAGGAAAAAGGTACCGGCGTGGTCATGTGCGCAACCTTTGGTGACTCGACCGATAGTGAATGGTTCAAGCAATACAATCTACCTTACCGCAAGGTGATTTTACCGAATGGTCGCATTGATGAAAGTGTACCCTTTATTGGTGGGATGAAAGTTCATGCTGCTCGTCAGGAAAGCCTGCGTTTGTTGGAAGAAAAAGGCCTCATGGTCAAATCAGAGGAGATTGTTCATA
>CAZAFY010000124.1:0-4772 GCA_964484445.1 uncultured Eubacteriales bacterium | reverse complement strand
AGTCTTGAAAGAACGCCAGGGCAATAATGACAAATCCGAAGTGATGCATGTGATCGGTGATATCAAAGGCAAAAATGCAATTTTGTTTGATGATGAAATCGATACGGCAGGTTCCATGATGAATGCGATTACTGCTTTATGCGAGAAATTCGGAGTCAATGAAGTGATCGCTGTAGCGACCCATGGAATCTTTTCCGGCCCCGCGATCCGCCGAATTGAAAACAATCGCTATTTGAAAGCGGTTGTGGTTACCGATACCTTAGATGTACCTGAAAAAGGGGAAACCTGCTGTCGTAGTTATAATAGTGATGGGAAGCTCGTTCAAGATGAAATTGAAGTGACTAAGATCAACGTTTGTTCCGTGTCAGAGTTGCTTGCTGCGACGATTCGTTCGATTCACTTAGGCGAGAGTGTGACCCATTTATATGAGCGTTGGGAAATCAACGGTCCACGAAAAGATAGAGGAAGAAAGTAGTCCGTTTGGCAAATAAACGGCTATCGGAGCAGGCAAGCCGTTCATAGCGAAGGGTTTGTCTGCTCTTTTATCATAGAAATTTTGAAGGAGGGTTTATCTTGGCAAAAAGCATCGACTTAAACTGTGATATGGGAGAATCCTTTGGTGTGTATCATTATGGTGCAGACGAAGAGATCATTCACGAGATCACCTCTGCAAATATTGCCTGTGGCTGGCACGCCGGAGATCCGCAGGTCATGGATCATACGATTCAATTGTGCAAGATCAATGGCGTTTCTGCGGGAGCACATCCGGGATTTCCCGATTTAATGGGATTTGGGCGTAGAAACATGATGGTCTCTGCCAATGAGATACGAAATTACATAATTTATCAGATTGGGGCTTTGCAAGGATTTGCCAAAAGTCAAGGCATCAACTTAGCCCACGTCAAACCCCATGGGAACCTGTATAATATGGCAGCGAAGGATTCGCAAATGGCAGCAGCCATAGCCGAGGGAGTCAAACGAGTAGACCCTGATTTGATTTTGGTGGGCTTAGCAGGTTCTTTACTCTGTCAAGAGGGAGAGAAAGCCGGGTTGCGCGTAGCACAAGAAGTCTTTGCCGATCGAGCGTATCGAGCCGACGGTAGTTTGGTCCCCAGAGGAGAGCCAGGGGCAATGATTCATTCGGCTGAGGAAGCGGTTCAACGAATGATCCGGTTGATTGAATCCGGTTACATGACAGCTATTGATGGAACGAAACTAAAAATGGAGGCTCATACCATTTGCATGCACGGGGATACTCCCGGAGCTGCTCTTTATGCAAAAGCGATTCGAGAGATGTTGGAGAGCAAAGGGGTCGAAATCGTAACAATGAATGAGGTTTTATTCAAATGAGAACTCCGCGATTTTTGCAACAGGGAGATCATGGGTTAGTGGTAGAGTTTGGAGATCAAATTCATCCTGAGCTCGTTGAGCAAGTGCGAACCCTCATGGTTGCTTTGCGAGAAAGACCCATACCCGGGATTCTAGAGACAATACCAACGTATCGTTCTTTATTGGTGCGCTATAATCCATTACAGATAAGGGTGCAAGCGCTACAACGTCATATAGAAGATTTATTGCAGCAGGAGAAGCAACAAATCGTTCCGGCCTTTGTGACAGAGATCCCGGTTTGTTACGGAGGGGAATGGGGACCGGATTTGGAACGAGTAGCGGAACACGCCAAAAAATCTATTCAAGAAGTGATTTTATATCATACCTCTGCCGACTATTTGATCTATATGCTGGGATTTACTCCCGGATTTCCTTATCTTGGAGGTTTACCGCAAGAAATCGCTTGCCCTCGTTTGGCAACTCCCAGAACAGCTGTTCCGGCGGGGTCAGTAGGGATAGCTGAAACTCAAACTGGGATATACCCTATGGTAAGCCCCGGTGGGTGGCAGATCATTGGACGTACACCACTACGTTTGTTTGATCCCAGTAAAGAGGAACCAGTGCTTTTGCAAGCAGGAGATTATCTGCGATTTGCGGCGGTAACAGAAGAAGAATATCACGAGATCGCCGAGAAAATTGAGCACAATCAATACGTTGTTAAGAAAACACCGAAAGGAGGGGCACGGGAATGAACCATATTTTTCGGGTAGAACAAGCCGGATTGCTCAGTACGTTTCAGGATTTAGGTCGATTCGGTTATGGTTCGTTTGGTGTTCCGGCTGCTGGTGCTATGGACCCATACAGTCATCGATTAGCCAATTTCATGGTGGGGAATTCCGAAGAAGAAGCTTCGTTGGAAATGACACTGTTGGGACCGACGCTTACCGCTCTTGGGACGCATCGGATCGCCATTGCCGGCGGAGATCTGGGAGCGCAGTATAACGGATTACCGCTTCCAGCTTGTGTTGCTCTTGAGATTCATGAAGGGGATGTCCTCCGCTTTCCCGGGGGCAACGGTGTGCGTTCTTATTTGTCGGTTGCCGGTGGATGGGATCTCCCGATCGTGATGGGAAGCCGTAGCACGTATTTGCGTGCATCAATTGGTGGTTTAGAAGGTGCCCCCTTAAAAAAAGGGCAAGTTCTGAAAGGTCAAAAGCAAGACCTAACACAACTGCCAAAGTGGCATGGCGTTCTTCCCAGAAAATATTGGCCCCTCGATCCACAAGATTCAAAGACCATTCGGGTTCTATGGGGACCTCAGGATGATTATTTTGATCAAGAACAAAAGGAAAGATTCACAAGCCAAAACTGGAAAGTCAACAACGATTCCGATCGTATGGGGTATCGATTGGAGGGAGACGCTTTAGTTCATCTTGACAAAAAAGAAATTGTTTCCGATGGCGTTTGTCAAGGAGCGATCCAAGTGCCGGGGCATGGTCAACCGATTGTGTTACTAGCAGATGCTCAGACCACGGGCGGATACCCAAAAATCGCTACCATTGTCAGTTCCGATTTAGGAAAATTCGCTCATTTTCGAGCTTCCGATATCGTTAACTTCAAGGCAATCACCTATGATGAAGCGATTCAAGCCTTAGAAGAACAGGAAAACGTTCTACAAGAGATTAAGCAGTATATTGCAACACAACCAAGTTCATCGGTTTGGTATTATCATATAAAAATCCGCGGAGAAGAATTTAATGTCAGGGTCGAAGAAATTTAATCTTGCGCTGTCCAGTTTAGAAAACCTCGACTCAGAAGGGCTAATGCAAGTCCAAGAATCGCAATTGAGAAGATAAATGCAACTGGAAAGCCAAGTCCTTCTGCGACCATTCCCAATAGAAAGGCACCAATACCACTACCGAAATCATTGGCAGCCTGGTAGGTCGAATTTGCCTTGCCCCGTCGATTTGGCGGGGCTTTTTCTACAGCCATAACATTTAAGATGGGCATTGTTAAGCCGGCACCAAGTCCATATACTGCAGCAGATAATAGAAAAAGGGTCTTATCGGAAGCAATGGTCAATATAAAAAAAGCCACCATGGTGAAACCTAAGCCGAATGCTAAGACTCGAATCAATCCGAAAATGCGTGCTAAACGCATCGCCATTATTCGAGTCAGAATCATAAAGCTTGCTTGCAAAAGAAAAATTTCTGTTAGGCCATGAATACCCAGGGAGGCTGCATAGGGGAATAAGAAGGTCATAATACCCCCCATTGGAATGGCGTAGAGTAGTGCGATTGCTCCCGGTGCTAAAGAGGTTGACTCCAAGAACCGAGGGGAGTCGACCTTGGAAAATGAATCCGGAACATGCATGGGAGTTCGAATGTTCGTTGACCAAATCAATAAGCCTGTCAATCCGGTAATAACCAGAACGCTAGCAAACACAACATTGGGAGAAGCATTTTCCCAAAGATAAAGGCCTCCAACCGAACCTGCAAGACTTCCGATAGCGGCAAAAAGGCCATAAGCACTCATGCCTTCGCGAAAGTGGTGAGGTTCTAAGAGATTCGTCATCAGGGTTGCTAAACAGACTCCGGTCAAGCTCATTCCAATTCCTTGAATTAAGCGCAAAGCGATGATGACTGGTGGGATCGGCCAGAGCAGGTAACCGCAGAGTCCTAAAGCAAAAAGAGATATACCAAATAGCGCCATAGATCTTCCTCCCAAGCGGTCGATCAGTTCACCCGATAACAAGCGCATGAGCAGATTACAAAAAGTATAGCTCCCTGCAATGAAACCGATTTCTGAAATGCGAAACCCCATAGCGGTCAAATATAAGGGGAATATAAAGTATATCGTATCGGTTGCCACGGTGAAACTCATAGAAGCGCCTCCGATTTTTGAAAACGCTTTTGACCAGAAGGAATCGTTCTTACCAAATAACATCGTATCATCTCCTGCTTCTATGAGTTTGTTCACATCTCATAGTGTAACATAGATAGATTCCGTTAGCTAATGACAGATTTATTAAAAATGCTTGCCAAATCAAGATTTCCTATGGTATACTATTGCGTGTTATCGTTCTAATGAATGAAATCTGGTAATGAAGAGGTGTGAACTGTGCCTAAAACTAAACGAGGTAAAAATCTTAAAGGAACTGCCGGCTGGAGAGGGACTTGTCCTGTCTGCAAAAGAACCGGTGTTAAATTACTTTGGAATCGCAATGATGATAACGGCAACGCAATGAACGTTTGCAAACGCTGCGGCAAGTAATAAAAAATCAGTCCGGTGGAGTTTAACGCTCCATCGGACTTTTTTTATTGCTTTGTATTGCAACTTTCCTGCTCTTGTGATATGCTACGAACAGATGCAATTTAGCCGTTGCACAACGAACTTATTAGGAGGATTAGAATGAAAATGGGAAGAAAACGTATTTCTTTGTT
>CAZAFY010000123.1:0-4808 GCA_964484445.1 uncultured Eubacteriales bacterium | reverse complement strand
TTTGAAAATAGTGCGCCCACTTTTACGCTTTAGGCATCACGATATTGTCCGTTTTTTAGACCGGGAAGGTTTCGTTTATTGTCAAGATCAAACAAATGAAGAAGATGTTTTTTTGCGCAGCAGGATTCGTTCTCAAATAATACCTAGACTTGAGGAGAGTGCGCCGAATCTTCAAAATCAAATTTTAAATCTGCAAGAAATGTTGCAATGGGATCAAGACTACATCGCAAACGAGCTCATTAGACGAGAGAATCGGGTAATCGCAGATCCTTTTGGGTTACGATCAATATCTTGCCAAGATATAATGGAATGGCCGGAAGCATTGTCTTCTCGCTGGTTGATCAAACAATTTTATTCATTGACTCAAGGAGGAGAACCCATTCAATACCGTCACGTATCCTTGATTTTATCCCAGGTAAGAAAACAGCCTTCTTATTGGAGCATGTCTTTACCCTCGGGGATGACCGCTATGATTTCAGGAGCAAGGTTATTTATCTTGACGGAAGCCCAAATGTCGTTTTGCAGTCCAGAAAAAACTCGTTTTAGGTTTCCATGCAGCTCACAAGTACCGTATCGTCAAGAATTTTCAAATCCTTTTTTTAATCTAACCATTAATACATTTTGGGGTAAAGATCCGGCTATTGGAGGAATTGTTGGTTCTAAAGTATTTGCTAAAGAAATGTTCTTGCGTACCTGGCGCGCGGGTGATACAATTAAGATTACTTGTGGCCATTCAAAAAAGGTTTCGGATTATTTTCAAGAGAGACGAGTGCCGATTCCTTGGCGATGCAGAATACCCCTACTTGTGGAAGAGGAGCAAATTGTATTGATCCCCAATCATTACACGAGTCATGAATATCAACCCGATCCTAAGGAGAATAAGTACGAACTCTTTATAGAACATTATCCGATATAAGAAGGAAGGAAGCAAAGATGAATTTAGAAAGCAATGTCGAACGTATTTATATTGATCAAGAAAAACTAGCAGTACGTGTCAATGAACTCGGTGAGGAAATCACGAAATTTTACCCCGAAGAAGAAGAAATCGTGGTGATTGGTGTTCTCAATGGCTCATTTTGCTTTATGGCGGATTTAGTTCGTAAAATCAAACAGCCGGTCACGATCGAGTTTTTTGGCTGCTCAAGCTACGGACATAGTACCGAATCCAGCGGAAATCTAAAAATAACAAAAGATCTAGACCATGATATAGCCGATAAGCACGTATTGATTGTGGAAGATATTATTGACAGCGGCACGACCCTATCGCGAATGAAGACTTTCTTAAACAAAAGAAACCCTAAGACGATCCGCATCGCTGCTTTATTAGATAAACCATCTCGAAGAAAAGTCGATATTCACGGAGACTTTACCGGATTTGAAATCGAAGATTATTTTGTTGTGGGGTACGGATTGGACTTTGCCGATAAGTATCGCAACTTACCATATATCGGTATACTGAAACCGGAAGCATATAAAAGTCAAATCTAGTAACGTTCCTAATAGAAAGGAGAACTCCTTTGAAAAGAAGATATCAATCTGCACCTATGATTATCCTTATGGCTATTGGTCTAATCGCGATTCTCAATTTTTTCTTGGGCAATCAAACCCTTCCAACAGTACTGGACTATAATGTATTCTTTCAGTATTTGGATCAGGCCAAGGTTCAAGAAGCTCTATTAGTTGACCAGCGAATTGAAGGGGTCCTTGCGGATGGTACGACATTTGTCACAATCATTCCGGAGTCTGATAAGGCCATTGTCAGCCAGCGTTTACTGGAAAGTAGCGATAAATTTCAAGTAGACTTACCTCCGGAACCCCCATGGTGGTCCGGTATTTTGAATACCCTCTTTATGTTTGGTTTGTTTATGGCGTTCTGGTTTTTCTTCATGCAACAGGGAGCCGGCGGTAGCAATAACAAGGTGATGAGTTTCGGCAAGAGTCGTGCTAAAATGCAGCAAGCCGGTGGCAAGAAAATTACCTTTGCCGATGTAGCTGGGTACGAAGAAGTTAAAGAAGAGTTAGAAGAGATCGTTGAATTTCTGAAACATCCGAAACGATTTATAGAAATGGGAGCCAGAATACCTAAAGGGGTACTCTTAGTAGGTCCTCCCGGTACCGGTAAGACCTGGATGGCGAAAGCAGTTTCCGGAGAAGCTGGAGTCCCTTTCTTCAGTATCAGTGGTTCTGATTTTGTGGAAATGTTTGTTGGTGTAGGTGCATCTCGAGTTCGTGACTTATTCGAAACTGCTAAAAAAAGCGCACCCTGTATCGTTTTTATTGACGAAATCGATGCGGTTGGTCGGCAAAGAGGTGCCGGTTTAGGCGGCGGTCATGATGAAAGAGAACAAACCCTAAACCAGTTGCTGGTTGAAATGGATGGCTTTGAGGTCAATGAAGGAATCATTATTTTGGCTGCCACCAACCGACCCGATATCTTAGATCCGGCTTTGCTCAGACCGGGTCGCTTTGATCGTCAAGTATTTGTCGATCGACCCGACGTAAACGAACGAGAAGCGGTTCTTAGAGTTCATGTCAAAAATAAACCGATTGCAAAGGAAATCGACTTGCGCGTGATTGCAAAATCAACGCCGGGTTTTACAGCAGCTGATTTAGAGAATTTGGTCAACGAGGCTGCATTGCTCAGTGCGAGAAAAGCCAAAACCGTCATTGAAATGACCGAGCTTGAAGAAGCGATCAATCGAGTCATGGCAGGGCCAGCTAAAAAATCCCGCATCATGAGCGAGAAAGAGCGAAAATTAAGTGCATATCATGAGGCAGGTCATGCAGTGGTCGCTTATGCTTTGCCCGGGTTTGATCCGGTCCATGTAGTCACCATCGTGCCTAGAGGACGCGCCGGTGGATTTACTGCCGTTCTTCCAGAAGAAGATCGTTATTATGTGACGAAGAAAGATATCCTCAATACCATTTCCTATGCTTTAGGAGGAAGAGTCGCCGAAGCCTTAGTGTTTGGCGAAGTTTCGACCGGAGCTACCAACGATTTGGAACGCGTAACCGACATGGCACATCGTCTGGTAACAGAATACGGTATGAGCGATAAGCTTGGTCCTATGACGTTTGGTACAAAGCAACATGAGGTCTTTTTGGGAAGAGATTTATCTCAAGGGAGAACAGTTAGCCCTGAGATCGCCTATTTGATCGATCAAGAAGTGAGTAGTGTAATCCAAAGCAGTTATCAAAATGCTACCGAAATACTGGAACAATATCGACCTCATTTAGACGCATTGGCTTCTTTACTCTTGGAACAAGAAACCGTTAAAGGGGAAGAATTCAAAGAATTATTCGCAAGTTTGACCCTAACAACACATTCACAGGAGGAAAAACCGAATGAGTAATCTGCTTCAAATGACTGGAGAGCAATTCCTAAATCAACTGGCATCCTCCCAACCGGCCCCTGGTGGTGGCTCCGCTTCTGCTCAAGCTGTAGCAACAGCTGCAGCCCTTTTGGAAATGGTATCAAATTTGACCATAGGTCGAAAAAAATACACAGAAGTCCAAGCCGATATGGAAGAGCTACGTTTGCTAACAAAAGAGCTTGGCTCGCGCGCCAGAGCGTTGGTGGATGAAGATACACAGGCCTATGATGCGGTGATGGCTGCTTTTCAATTACCAAAATCATCAGATCAAGAAAAATCCATTCGTACAGCCGCAATTTTAGAGGCGACAAGAAATGCGATACGAGTTCCCCAGGAAACTGCGAACTTAGGAATTCAGGTTCTGAAAGCAGCACAAGTTGCCTTATCAAAAGGAAATACAAATGCCTTCAGTGATGGCTTGGTAGCAGCATACTTAGCATCAGCCGGCTGCAAAGGCGCTTTAGCAAATGTAAAAATCAATCTCAGTGGTTTAAAAGATGAAATGGAAATTGAGCAACTTCTAAAATATTGCTCATCTACCGTATTGGAGTGCGATTCCCTTTTGCAAGAAGCAGAAATCAGAGCCAAGGTTCAATTGGGTTGATTATGATACAGGAGCACGGATCAAAACTTATTTAAAGGAGTCGTACCTATGAAAATGTCTCGATTATTCGGCAAAACGATACGCGAAATTCCTGCCGAAGCTGAAATTGAAAGTCATAAACTAATTTTGAGAGCCGGACTGGTAAGAAAATTAGCTTCCGGTATTTATCAATATAATCCTTTAGCTTGGAGGACAATGAAAAAAATTCAAGAAATCCTCCGAAGTGAAATGGATGGTATCGGCATGCAGGAAATCAATATGCCGGTGGTGCAACCCGCAGAGTTATGGCAGGAATCCGGTCGCTGGTATACGGTCGGAAGTGAGTTAACACGTTTCAAAGACCGCAGCGGACGAGATATGATTTTGGCGATCACTCATGAAGAAGCGGTTACTGAATTGGTGCGAAACGAAATTAGCAGTTATCGGCAATTGCCATTGGCATTGTATCAAATCCAAATGAAGTTCAGAGATGAACCGCGAGCACGCGGTGGTTTGATTCGTGTTCGTGAATTCTATATGAAAGACGGCTACAGTTTTCATCAAACGGAAGAAGATTTAGATGCCTATTATGAAGAAGTAGCCGATGCGTATTTCCGAATCTTCAAACGAGCCGGATTGGAAGTAATCTCGGTTCGATCTGACAATGGAAACATTGGTGGTAAGATCTCACATGAGTATATGTATGTCACACCCATCGGTGAAGATCGTCTGATTCTATGTCCCCATTGTAATTACTCGGCGAATCAGGAAGTTGCCGAATCACAACCTACAGACACGATTGTGACAGCCGTAAAGGCACTTGAGAAAGTCGCTACACCAAGCTGTAAAAC
>CAZAFY010000122.1:0-4828 GCA_964484445.1 uncultured Eubacteriales bacterium | reverse complement strand
CTCTTCTTCTTTAGCAACCGTGATTGCCATACAATTACTGGGGGAAGGTGGCGTTGGTGTTTCCACTGCCATTATGACCGTCCTGATTTTAACATTCGGGGAGATTCTACCTAAAATCTTGGCAAAAGATCACGCCGAAGGCTTCTCTCTGACGACTGCGCCCTTCTTGCGTTTTCTTATGTTTCTCACATTCCCACTTGTCTTCATTTTGGGTAAGCTACTTAATGCAATTAATTTGATATTTGGAATTCCAGAGCAAAATCCTACCGTTACGGAAGACGATTTATATTCTATCATTGAAACTGTAGAAGACGAAGGTGTTATTGACGAAGAACGCAGCGATTTATTGCAGTCTGCTTTAGAGTTTTCCGAAATTTCGGCACAAGAGATTATCACTCCTCGTGTCGACATGGTTTCAATTGATGTTGAAGATGACATGGATAGAATTCTCGAAATCGCTGTTCATTCGCGCTTTTCCAGAATACCGGTCTATGAAGATAGCATCGATAACATCATTGGCATCTTATATCTGAATCACTTTTTCAAGAAAATCGTGGAAACCAGAGAATTCTCCATTCGCTCTCTGCTTATGGATGTGTGCTTTATTCATAAATCGATGAAATTGCCCTCCGTTTTAGCAGAGTTGAAACGCCGAAAAATGCACATGGCCGTGGTCACCGATGAATACGGTGGTACGTTAGGTGTCTTGACCATGGAAGATGTCTTGGAACAGCTGGTGGGTGAAATTTGGGATGAATCCGATGAAGTAGAAGTATACTTCAAGACGATCGATGAGAATATCGTGGAAGTAGATGCCGATATCAGCATCTATGACTTCCTGGAGTATTTTGAAATCGATGAACGTGATTTTGACAGTGATTACACGACCGTTGGTGGTTGGGTGATTGAAATGCTAAACGGTTTCCCAGAAGCTCAAGCTTCCTTTCAATATCTACATTTGAAGGTCTGGGTGCAAGAAATCACCGAGCACCGCATCTTAACCGTCCGAGTCGAATCCAGCCCCCGCGAAATAGAAAAAGAATACTAAAAAAATGCTCCCCTCGCCGGGGAGCATTTTTTATTTCAGTAGCATTTCAATGCCTAAACGCAAGGTTTCTTCGTCGGTCATGCCATTGACCCAAGCGACAAAATATCCTTCTTCATCAATCAGAAACGTGGCTGGTAACCCTTGTAACCCAAAGATCTGACCGGCAACGTATTGTGTATCGAAATAAACCGGAAAGGTGTATTCGTATTTCGCTAAGAATTCTTTGCCCTTTTGAATGGTTTCACGGGAACCATCGACGCTGTCGATCATCAGAAATTGGATCTCTTCTCCGAATTCTTGATATACGGTTTCAAAATAAGGCTTTTCGTCCACACAATATGGGCACCAGCTTGCCCAAAAATTGATGATCACCGGTTTACCCAAAAAGGATGTGAACTCGACTGTGTTACCATTCCAATCTTGCAACTCAAAGTTTGGGATCGCCATCTTTTCTTCGCTAGAAGGATCTTCTTCGTTTGGTGTTGCCGTTTGCAGATTATCCACTTGATAATTGGCTCTTAATTGCTGATATACCATACCACCTCCGACCAAAACAACGATCAAGAGGACTAATAACAGGAGCCATTTTGTTTGTGCTTTCATTATGTTTTCCTTTCTGTTTTTACGATAAGAGGGTGAGTAAGCGCCCCAACCAGCCAGTGATGATTAGAACACCCACTGCTATCAAAAAGGCACCTGAAATACGATTGATCAGATCATAATGTTCTTTAATCCATTGGAAGGCCGATTTCAACTGATCCAACAGGACCGCGCTGATAATGAACGGGATCCCTAATCCTAACGAATAGAGAAACAGCATTAGAATCCCTTTCAAAACAGATCCTTGTTGTGAGGCCATCAGTAAGGCCGAACCCAAAAAGGCTCCGACACAGGGTGTCCATCCAATAGAAAAAACCATGCCGAACAGAACTGAAGATCCAAAGCTTAGCTCTGTGACGTTTTGTCGCTTCAAATTTCCGCGAAAAAGATTCCAGGGAAGAACCCCCAGAAAGTTTAATCCGAACAGAATGATCAAACTACCGGAAACCCAGTTCACTGCTGTCTGATGACTTCGCAAGAATTGCCCAATACTACCAGCGAAAGCGCCCAGGGTGATAAAGACCAAGGTGAACCCTAGGACAAATCCCAGTGCATTGCTCAAGACATTGGTTTTCTTTTGCTGACCTTGCGCGCCTCCAGCAAAATACATCAGATAAATCGGTAACATGGGAAGCAAGCAGGGAGAAATAAAGGTTATAATCCCTTCAAAAAAGGCAATAACATACGGCATGACGACCATCCTTTCGGGTTTACATTTTTTTGGAAGAGGTGTATACTCTGCAAGGTGTCTGCTTTCATCGGATTTCGAATAAAGTCGAATATGATGAAACATTTCACTGCTTCGTATCGTCTTACTTACAGACATAACACCATAGCTTTTTTTGCATCCAGCACGTAAGAGGAGGAGATTTTTTTGTCCAATGAGCCCCTAAACACCGAACCAACCGCAGAATCTGCGGATAAAGTTCAAGTCGCCCGAAATAAGTACGCCGCCTATGAAAAGCAACGAAAAAAAGGATTGTCAACTAAAATCAAATGGTCAATTGGCCTGGTTATTTTAGCTGTACTTGTTGTTGGCGGGTGGTATCTCGTTCAACACTTACTAAAAACAAATTCCCCGGAAGGTCAAATCATGACCGGATATTCCATGCGCGGAACTATTGGCGCAAATATTACGGGTTGGGGAACAGCTGCTCCCAAAGAGAAGGCTGAATTAGGTGGGAAAATGATTGGTACCGTCGAAGAAGTCTATGTTCGAGCCGGTGACTCTGTAGCAGTTGGAACTCCTTTATTCCGCGTCGATGCGGAAGAAGCTAGAGAAAAATTGTCTGCTGCCATGAAAGAGCAAACCCAGTTGTTAGAACGCATTCGATCTCTCAGAAGCGAAATAGAGAATTTGACTCTTGCAGCTCCCTTTTCTGGTCATTTGATCCAAGGAAACAGTATGAAAGTCGGCGATTATCTTTCACCGGGAACCAGCATTGGTCGCTTGGTCGACGATTCGGTCATGAAATTAGCCCTCTATTTTACCTATGGGTATCTGGATGAAATTCAAACCGGAATGTCAGCAACCATTTCTGTGCCTGCTACCATGACCAATATCGGTGGAACCGTCACCTCTGTTGAAAGGATCCGCAAAGTCAACAGCGACGGCACAGTTTGTTTCCGCGTCAATTTTGAAATGACCAATCCCGGCACGTTGACAGAAGGCTTAGAAGCAACTGCTTATCTTCTCAATAACAGTGGAGAGAAGCTGCTTCCTTATGATATCGGTACTTTGAAATTCCGTCAAGAAACTACGCTCACCGTAATGAGTAGCGGTGAATGTACGCAAGCTAACATCATTGAATATTCTGATTATACAAAAGGGGACGTCCTATTAAAACTTAGTAACCCCAGTTTGCATCAAACCTTGGATGAAGAGCAGAAGAACTTGATTTCTTTACAAGAACGAATTGCTGAATACTCCAGTCAAGTGCAAGAAAACGTATTGACCAGCCCCATCAACGGCATGATTACCAGTATGGTGATCCAACCAGGTAATAAATTGGCCGGAAACGGCACCCCGGTCGTTGTCATTGCTGATTTATCGCAAATGATCGTTACCACCAGTATCGATGAGATCGATATTTCAAAAGTCAGCTTAGGAATGCCGGTCAGTATCATGTTTGATCAAATCGACGGAACGATTTTCATGGAAGGCACCATCACTGACCTAAGCTATGAAGCCAGTTCCTCCGGTGGTAAAGGAAGTGCCGCTTATTTTCCGGCTACGATCACCATATCTAACCCTGGCAATCTAAAACCCGGTATGGGTGTGTCATATACGATCAACGCTGTTACCAAAGAAGACGTGCTCATGGTCCCCAGTTCAGCCATTATTAACACCGAATTTGGGCCGGCGGTCTTTGTGCGAGCCGAAACCTCCAACATGTATCCAACGGTATTAGAAGTTCCGGCAGAAAGCCTTCCTGAAGGTTTTATAGCTATCCCTGTCAGCATTGGTTTATCGGATGCTATGAACACTGAAATCATTGAGGGATTAGGAGAGAACGTAGAAGTATACATGCAACAAAGCTCTGGGCCGAATTACGGTGGCGGAGTGATCATGAAATAGGAGGAGCGCTATGTCGACCCTAATCGATGCCAGAAATATTAGTAAAATTTACAACGAAGACTCGGAAGCCGAGGTCAAGGCATTGGATGACGTATCGCTTGTGGTGGACGAAGGAGAGTTTATCGCAGTTTTGGGTCAATCCGGTTCCGGAAAATCCACTCTGATGAATATCTTAGGCTGTTTAGATATCCCAACCTATGGTGTCTATTTGCTGAATGGGGAAACGGTCAATGAGATGAAACCTTCTATGTTGAGTCGGATACGAAGCCGGGAGATCGGATTCGTCTTCCAAGGTTTTAATCTTATTTCTGCTCTTACCGCTTTCGAGAATGTGGAGCTTCCTTTGATTTACCAAGGGATCTCCGCTAAGGAACGCCGAGAGAGGACTGCAATGGCTTTAGATGAAGTGGGTCTCTTTGAACGTATGCACCACAAGCCTCACGAAATGTCGGGTGGGCAGCAACAACGTGTCGCTATCGCTCGAGCCATTGTCACCAGCCCCCCGATCATCATGGCCGATGAACCCACTGGGAACCTGGACTCCAAGTCTGGAGGAGAAATCATGGGCAAATTGATTGAACTCAATAACGCAGGTAATACCG
>CAZAFY010000121.1:0-4833 GCA_964484445.1 uncultured Eubacteriales bacterium | reverse complement strand
ACACTGATTTCGGAGTTAGGGAAGGTTTCCTTGGCCAACTGAATCGCTGCATCGACATCATCGGTCACTTCTTGTTGAACGGTGATCGCATCTGCATCTTCGGCAGAAGGCGGATACTGATAATAGCGTTTGTTGAAACGGATGGAAGCAACGCCCTCGGCGGCCAACCCTTGCGCTAAATCCTTGAAGGGCTGATTTCCTGCACCAACAGTTTCATGCATATCTTGAGGTCCTGAGCCTTGCACCAAGATTACGACCGGTGGATTTTCTACGCCGGTTGGTGTTGTGAGAATGCCATCCAATTTCTCTTCTCCGGCACCTACATGAATTTCGCTCTCTTCAAATGTATCATTGACTTGCAGAGGTTCCTCAATAGCATAATAATTGAGCCAGAGACCATGGATTTTGTAATCGTGGTCCAAGGTGAATTTGACCTGAACACCATTCAATTCGTATTGCAACACAACCGTTGATGTCGCTAAATCGTTATTATACTCGACAGTGGTTTGGTAGACCAGTTGATACTCTCCCACTGGATCCACAACCGATTTCCAAGCACCGATTAGGGCATCCTTATTAAGGGCTTTGCTCATCGTAGTAGAGAAAGCTTTGAGAGCGTTATCAAAGTTTCCTTTCGCCATTTCATCGGCATAATTGGTGCTTAAGGTTTTAACTTGTTCCTCGTTGTAGACAAACACCTCCTTCGGCTCTTGATTACAGGCGGTTGCCATTAGTAAAACGGCAAGCAAAACTAATAAAATCGCGAATTTTCTCATAGGTCTCCCCCTTACTTTTGAATAAGGATAGCCAACACCGCGGCTACTCCCAGAAACGCGAATGAAACTCCAATCAGCAGCGGATTGTTTTGGATACCACCCTGATAAGCAAAATAAAAACCAGGCCAAAAGCATAAAAAGGCAGTTTTTAACATCAACATTCGATATTTTTTACGCCACGGTTTTACAGGTGTCTGAGTCATATTGATCAATCCTCCAATTTCAATCAAGGTTACATATACATGTTACACGCAGTTTATTTCGCAGAGGGGTCTGACCCCGGTGCGAAATGCCTACTAGCACATGAGCGAAAAGTTTCCCGTTGAGCGAGAAATGTGCGTCTTACTAATAAATATTTGACAAAATAAAGACGAAGATGCCAACAAAGAGAACGTTGATCAAGCAATACTTCATGGTGATTTTCATGATTTCGTTTTCTCGTCCATTCAAGCCCACATTCGCTGCTCCGGTCATAATTGTTGAAGGTGAAATTGCTACGCCTAAAGAGCCGCCAACCGACTGGGCTGCAGCCATGAGAACCGGTGATACACCTAAAACAATCGCTGTATTTTGCTGTAACACCCCAAACATCACGTTTGAATTGGTGTTGCTACCGGTAATAAAGGAGCCCAAGACTCCAATATACGGTGAAACCAAGGGGAAGAACGATCCAAACACGTTAGCGATTCCTTGGGCAATGACATTGGTCATTCCCGAATCACTCATTATCAAGGCCATCATGACCATGGTGCCAATACCTACGCTGGTCGGAATCGCCTTGTCCACCGTTTTAAGGGCAGCTGTCTTCAACAGATTCTTCTTTGCTCCAGTGCGTGTCACATAGATTGCATACCCTACCAAGGAAGAAAGCAGTAAAATCGGCGCCGGATGAGAAAAGAATTGAATTTTAGAATATTTGCTGACCGCCGTTACCACATAGCCAAAGCTGGTTTGCAGTTCCGGATAAGCCAGACCCCAATTGTATCCACTTAATGCAGTCTTGATTGGTTTGATTTGAGTCAAAATTGAAACCACGATCAACGTATAGTATGGCGAGAAGGCCGTGTTAAAGCTCATAGCCGACTTTTCTGTAGCCTCTCGCACCTCCGCTTTTTGCTTGCGCTTTCCGGCGATTGCCCAAAGAATCATAACCAAACAACCCGCACTTGCTGCCATTAGGGAAGCCAACTGCGCGGTTCCAATAATGGTCATCAACCACATAACAAAAGACATTGCTGTTCCTGCAGTTAGGATCTGCGGAACGCTCTTCTTAACAGCCGCCCAGCCTCCGTAGATATGGGCAACGCCAAAACCGGTGGCGAAAATACCCACGCTGAAGATGATCGCCATCCACGGTCCAATCACCTCTCCGGGGATTCCGGTCACCAACTGAATCGAATTATAAGAAGATCCCATGGAGCCAAAGGAGATAGCCCAGGAGTGCCCGATTAGGCTCGCGGAGACAGCCACCAAGGGTTCAAAGCCGATCACCACTAAAATGGGAGCCACAACCGCTACCGGGATACCAAAACCGGCTAATCCTTGCAGCATGGAGGTAAAACACCAAGCTAATAATAGAATCATAATTCGACGGTCATCGGAAACCCCAGATATGGTTTTACCGATGACTTTGATTCCACCGGCACCATCGGCAACGTTGTAAAGGAAGATGGCTCCCCAAATAATCAGGAAGACATACAGACTCAAGCTCAAGCCTTTGCTGTTGGCAAGCGCTATCATTTGTAAATCGGTACCGAAAAAGAAATATGCAATACCTAAAGCAACGATCCAAGAGACCGCTCCAACTTTTGAAGCCTCCCATTTGAAGAGTAGAATTCCTGCGATCAAGACCAAAACCGGCGTAATGGCTAAGAGCCAGTTTCCTATTGTGAAGGGCATATTCAAGGTTTGTCCATTCCTCTCTGTACTATGTGATGCCCCCTTCTTTCGCTTTTCAAGTCTGATTTCCTGCCATGCAAGCGAAAGAAAGAGTAACCGACCAAAAAGTCCATGAAGAGAGAAAATCCCCCCTGAATCAGGAGGGATTTCATGTAGGCGCTCTTTATTTAATCAATGGCTTTTCTCTTTGAGGGATCAGCAGGTAAATTTCGGCGATGATGAATAAACATATGCCGATCAGAGTGGCAGCAACAATACTGAAATATTGGTTGTTAAACCCGGTTTCCGAAGTGTGTTTGATCCAAATTCCAGCATAAGCCCAGATGAGAACGAATCCGTAGGGCATATTTCGTTGCTTCAACATAGTTGCTCCCCCAATGAGCACTTCAACAGCCAAGACGATCATCATCCAAATTGGTTCGGCAATCCCAAATCCGTTCCAATCCATATCCACTAACATCGTGGTTAGGTTTGCTATGGTTGCGATCGTGATCCAGCCAAAATAAACACCAAAAGGAATCTTGATGAAGATTTTCTCTGTCAACGAAAATTTTATTTTATAGGTCATCTGATTGATGACAATCAAGCACAATAAAATGATCAGCATCAGTATCATGGAGACGGGGATTAAGCGGTAATGCCATGCAAAGATCCATACGGCATTAGCGACAGAGGAAACCGAAAAGAGCCAACTGATACGGCTGATCAGTTTCTGATGCTGAGGACTCTTTTGAAAAAGGCCATGCTGGTATAAAATATACCCGGCTAATAAGAGGTAGATGACACCCCAAATGCTGAAGGTGATCCCTGCTGGCGCAAACAAATTCGGATACGAATCCGATACCGCCCCCGTATTGATGCCATTGAGGGGTAAGATATTGGCTAAAGCGTTTGCGACGATCATGACTAAGAAGGTAACCGTGGTGAAAATTTTTAAGCCGCTGGTTTTTCTTTCCATACTTTTGCCTCCGTGTTCTAGAATGATTCCTCCGCTTTAGTTCCACTTCTTTTAGAATTTTCCTGCTTTTTCAATGGAATCTATAGAAATTTGTTTTAATGCGTGGATACATGCAACGGCAGAGCGATTCTTGTCTTTCACTTCTAGCATAATATCGGGAGCTGGCGTCTCAAGTTTTTCATAAAAAGAAAGAAATTCTCTAACCTCAATCGATTCCGAATGAGAGCCAACTCTTTTTTCAGGGTCTTGTTGCGAGTAATGGATCTTCTGATTTCCATCCTTTTCACTCCAGGTGGCTTTTGCTTCTTTGATCCAAGTCTTGTCATCTGTGGCAAGATCTGTTGGAAGTACTGCGTTATGCAGATTATCATAGACAACCGGAATATGAAGCATGTGCCCAAGATCTAAAACATCACCAATGGGATACGATTTATCATCATTTTCAATGACCAACCTCTTTAAAACCTGTTGAGGCAAGCGCTCATAGCTGTCGGCAAAACGAGCCATTGCTTCCTGGCGGTTCCCGTATACGCCCCCCACATGCAGGATTAGCTTATGTTCCCCATTGGTTTGTAAAGCGTCTAGGAACCGTGCATGATATTCCAAATCTGCCACAGCTCGCTCTACCACATCCGGATTTGGGGAGTTGATCACGGTGTATTGCCCGGGGTGCATAGAGACCCTCGTTTGGTTTTGAGCAATCAGTTGTGCTAGTCTTTCGAATTGCGGTGCAAAGAGCTGCCACCATGGCAGGGTATTGACGGGGCTCGAGCCAAAAGGAATAATGTCTGAGCTGATGCGAAACAATTTGATCTCTTCCCCTTGATTGTAAAGCAGTTGAGCATCAAGAACTTCCAAATTATGTTCGATCAACTCATATAGCAACTCAGGGGTCGCATTTTTTTGCTTACAAGTCCTGTATCCTCGTATCGGCATGTCGAGCGTGATGCAGGCATAGCCGATTTTAGAGGGAAGGTTGTATGACATAGAACCCCACCTTTCCACTTTGGTTAGATACTTTCTAATAGGGCATCCAAGAGTTTTTTGAGATTGCCTTGACTGCGCTCATCGGTCAATTCACCTTCTGCATTACATTTACTGCCGGCACTGGTGATAAAAACTTCCGGTTTGTTAAGTGTACGCATATCGAGTGCAGTGGTGACTTGTCTTAAATGATACTGCACCCTAGCGCCACCAAAC
>CAZAFY010000120.1:0-4892 GCA_964484445.1 uncultured Eubacteriales bacterium | reverse complement strand
ATCAGGGCAGAGTTTCGATAAAGAAAACAGTCACTTCTTTTGATATTGATGATGACTTAAAAATCAAGAAACGAAGGAGTCGAAGTAAACGATGAGTATTGCTCGATTTCATGGGAAGATTGTTAAGGGGAAAGGCTTAGGCAGAACAGTAGGAATGCCTACCCTCAATTTGCAGTGGATCCCCAGTATGGAGAAAACCGTACCTCCCTATGGTGTATACATCAGCAAGATGACGATGGGACAGAAACAGTATTATGGGGTTACAAATTTCGGGTATCGACCTTCTGTGGATAATGAAGATCAAGTAACACTGGAGACTTTTCTTATGGATTTTGAAGGAGATGGATTAGGTGCTGAAGCGGAAGTTGAGCTATTGCGCTTCTTGCGTTTGACGCAAAAAAAACCTTCATTAGAAGAAGTGAAGGTGCTCGTAGAAAAAGATATGATGGAAGCAAAAAGATGGCTAGCACAAAACTTATAAAAAAAGCTTGCCAAGTAAATTGATTCTATGATAAGATACATAGGCATCGCGCTAGATGGAGTGGGTTGCGGCACTCTGAACCGGAACGCATAATCGGATCGAATGCCTGTTACTAGGGCTTTTTCATAGAATTCGGTTTCTCAATAGATGTTGACCTCGGGCCTCGCACGACGTTGCGCTGTGAACCTCGCTAGGACCGGAAGGTAGCAACGATAAGCAGTTTGCGCGGGTGATGCGAGTCGTCTGAGTGAGTCTATTGCACAAAACGCGGTCGAAGGCAAAGCAACAAGGACAGGGCGCGATGTTTCTAGAAAATTTTGAGTCAACCCTTTGGTTGGCTCTTTTTTCTTGCCTTTTCACGTATAATCTTGTATGCTAATAGGAGAAATTCAAATGGTGAAAGGGGCTCATGGAACATGAAAACAGATTCGACCGTTTTGCGTCTCAAAGAACTGATTCAGTGTCAAACAGTATCAAGCAATAACCTTGAAAAAATCGATTTCAATGAATTTTTTCGGTTACATCGAATTCTGGAACAACAATATCCTTTGATTCACCAAGTATTAACAAAAAAAATCATAGGAAAAGCAAGCCTTTTGTACCACTGGCGAGGGCAAGATTCTTCAGTCAAACCCTTTCTCTGGATGGCGCATATGGATGTTGTACCCGTTGGCGATGAGACACAGTGGAGCCACGGTCCTTTTTCCGGAGATCTTTCCGATGGCTACCTTTGGGGACGAGGTACTGCAGATACGAAATGCTTGATTTCTGTGCAAATGGACGCCATTGAAGAATTGATTGCTGAGGGATATGTACCACCGCAAGATATTTATCTTTTTTATGGACACAACGAAGAAATCGTTGCATTGGGTGATCGTTCCGGGGCTCATTTGGCGATGGAGTACCTACAAGAACAGGGGATTGTTTTGGGTTGTGTATTAGATGAAGGGGGTTCCATTGTTAAAGGTAGTACCATGGGAATCGAAAAACCGATTGCGGTTATTGGCGTCAGTGAAAAAGGCAGTGTTCACGTGGAATTGAAGGTTCACGACAAAGGTGGTCATTCAAGCACACCGGATAAAACGACAGCCTTAAGCCGAGTCGCTCGAGCAGCAATCGCGGTAGAAGAACATCCTATGCCGGTGCGCTTATTGCCCATGGTCGCCGATATGTTGAAAACCTTGGCTCCTTATATGGGAATCTTAAAACCTCTTCTTGACGATCCGGTTCGAACATGGCCTATGCTACACAAAGCTTTGGAACAAAAAGCTATGACCAATGCTATGATTCGTACGACTTTTGCGGTGACTATGGCCCAAGGCAGTGCTCAAGCAAACGTTCTACCCGAAACTGCCTCGGTAGTAATCAACTGCAGAGTGCTTCCGGGGGATACCATGGAGAGCACCTTACAACATATTCGAGAAGAAGTCGGTGAAGGTGTAGAAGCGCGAATTTTGTCAGGAAAGAATCCTTCTCCAATTTCTCCAACCAATACCTCCCTCTTTTCATTTATTTGTTCTTTGGCTCAGGAATTGCAAACTGATGCCTTAGTTACACCTTACTTAGTCATGGGAGGGACCGATTCGGCGAAATTTTACCCGATTTGTGAAGCGGTTTACAGATTCTCACCTTTTTACTTTGACGAAAACACAATGGCTGGAGTCCATTCTGTCAATGAAAGGATCAGCGTATCCGGGTTTAGCGAAGCCGTGCAATTCTATAAAAAATTCGCCCTTCAATACCGGAGCAATCTGAACTAACGTTGAATCTGTCTTTCACTTTTGGTTTCTTCGTGTTATAATATTGAAATAACAATTGCGAAAGGAGAGGGATCATGGCATATTTAGCCCTGTATCGTCAGCATAGACCAAAGATTTTAGATGATGTCGTAGAACAAGCGCACATTGTCAAAACACTCTCCAATGCAATTACTGAAAATCGATTAAGCCATGCCTATTTATTTGCTGGTCCGCGGGGAACCGGTAAAACGACGATAGCCAGAATCTTGGCACGTTCACTTAATTGTGAGCAAGGTCCGACCTTACATCCCTGCGGAATCTGTTCTTCATGTAAGAGTATTGACCAAGGTACCTCCATGGACGTTAGAGAAATCGATGCAGCCTCTAACAGAGGAATCGATGATATCCGAAACATTCGTCAAACGTTACAGTATATGGCCGACTCAAGGTACAAAATGTACATTATTGATGAAGTTCATATGCTGACCGATTATGCTTTTAATGCTCTGTTAAAAACCCTTGAGGAACCTCCAGCAAATACCCTTTTCGTATTGGCAACAACAGAAGCTCACAAGGTTCCTCTTACAATTTTATCACGCTGTCAACGATACGATTTCAGGCGCATCAGTACGAATGGAATTATTCAGGAAATCAAGAAAATCGCTAAAGAAGATCAGTTCAAGGTAAGTGAAGAGGCACTTAAAACGCTAGCAGTCCGGGCTCAGGGGGGAATGCGAGACGCATTATCCCTGCTGGATCAGTGTTTGTCTTTTGCAGGAAACCAAGTTAAGCTAGAAGACGTTCTTACTGTCTTGGGGTCGGTTGATCGTCAAACACTATTATCATCCATCCAAGCTATGCTCTCGGGAGATATTCCTGGGTTATTGCAACATCTGGATTTGATTGAGAATGAAGGAAAAGACTTGATCCAATTCCTTAGAGACGTTTTGCAGCAATTGAAAGAGTGGTTGATTGAAAAATCCCCTTTCGAAAATCTGAAAATGGAGCAGATCATTGACTTACTCAACATCTTGGCTACCGCAGAATGGGAAATGAAACAGTCGACCCAACCCCGTTTAACCTTGGAGTTAGCCATGTTTCGTGCTGGAGAGATTTACAAGTCGGGAGATCGCATTTCAGCTATTGAGGCCAAATTAAGATCCTTGGAGTTGAAATTACAGAAAGGTTCTCCCGTAGAGTTTATGCAACCGTCTGATCCTCCATTGATTAATGCTCTACCGAAGTTTGAGCCCGAACTTAAGACTGAGCCTGAACTCGAACCCGAAACTGTTCCTGAACAAGAAGGCGTGATCGGGGTCGCACCGATTACCGAAAGCTCATCAATGGGGAAATTCGAGGAAACCACACAGATCCATACAAAATGGGAAGAGATCATGACTCAGATTTTTAAAGAGAAAATTTCTGCCCATGCAATTTTGAAACAAGGCAAGATTTATCGCTCCAATGAGAGCAGTGTAGAAGTCTTATTTCAAAATGATTTTCACAAGAAAATAATGGAAAAGGAAGACAATCGACAAGCAATCGAGCGTGCTTTGCTTACCCAAATGGGGAAGCCAATCCGGTTCGTTCCATTATTAGCCAAAGATGTGGTAAATGGGGTTCCCAAAGAGAGCTCGCCAAGCCAAGAAGATTGGTTAGTACAAGCGGCACTTCAGATTGCCGGCAAGGAAAAAGTGGAGTTCAACCCTAAAAATACAAATGAGAAACATTAAGAATTGAAAGGAAGATCAAAAATGCGAAGCGGAAAAAACAAAGGATTCCCTAGTGCCGGTGGTGGCAATATGCAACAGCTTTTGAAACAAGCTCAGAAAATGCAAGCACAGATGCAGGAAGATATGGAAAAACTGCAAGAAGAAATGAAATCCCGTACTGTTGATGCTACGGTTGGTGGGGGTGCGATTCATGTCGTTTTCACGGGAGAAAGAGTTCTTCAATCCATAACGATCAAACCGGAAGTGATTGATGCAGACGATGCAGAAATGTTACAGGATTTGCTCTTAGCCGCCATTAACGAAGGACTACGAAAAGCACAGGAAATGTATGATAAAGAAATGGAAAAAGTCAGTGGCAGTTTGAAGATGCCCGGAGGACTATTCTAGAAACACAATTGTAAAGGGAGAGGATGTCAATTGTTTACCTTTGGAGACTCTATGACCCGGTTGGTTTCTCAATTGAGTCGTCTACCCGGTATCGGACCCAAAACCGCACAGCGGTTAGCCATGCACATCATACAAATGGACGAAACAAAAGTGCGTGATCTGTCTCAAGCTATTCTCGAAGCCAAAGCAAAAATGAAATATTGCTCTGTCTGTTGGAATTTATCTGACAGCGATCCTTGCAGTATTTGTCAAGATGATAAGCGCGATCAAACGATCATTTGCGTTGTATCAGATCCGAGAGATGTCATGGCTATGGAAAAAACACGAGAATATCGAGGATTGTATCACGTGCTCCACGGAGCGATCCAACCCAATGAAGGAATCGGTCCGGAAAAGTTGAAAATTCGTGAACTTCAAATCAGATTACTTGACGGGAAAGTACAGGAATTGATTCTAGCCACCAATCCCAATATTGAAGGAGAAACCACGGCCTTATATTTATCGCGCCTGGTGAAACCTGCAGGACTCAAGGTAACAAGAATTGCCAGGGGG
>CAZAFY010000119.1:0-4993 GCA_964484445.1 uncultured Eubacteriales bacterium | reverse complement strand
GCTACCGTTTAGAAGCCGCAGCCAAATCTATCTCGATTTTCGATGATCATGGGGGGAATCCGAGCCCCGAAATGCTACAAATCAGTCAAGAATTTGGTTGGGAGTATGTGACCTCCGGTCGAGACTTTTATATTTTCACTAGTCATGATGCTCAAGCTCGAGAGCTGAATACCGATGCTGCAGTGCAAGCGATGACCATAGATTTGGTCAGAAGGCGGGAAACATCAATGTTATTCGCTCTTGTTTCGAATGTTTTTCTGCAAATTGTTATTTTTCAGAGAGGTATTCTCTCTCTGGCAATTAATGTGGCTAGCCGAGTGTATCTCTCTATGTTGTTTTTACTTCTTTGGACCGCTATCAATCAGTTTCAGAAGATAAAACATATAAGGAAGCTTCGAAGTCGATTGCAAGAAGGAGAAACGTTGAGTCACAAACTGAATTGGCAACAGAAAGGGAAGCATAACAAAATAAAGGTGACTCTATACCTAGCTTTTGCTGGCTTTTTCTTTACCAGCTGGCTTTGGGCATGGTATTTGGAGGCATCGGGTGCATTTAGATATGACATGGTTACTTATCATGAACCCATTCCTATAGCAACTCTACAAGATTTATCCCCTTCGGCTGAGTTTGTATATGATGATTTTGTCGTGGGTAATACTATTGAAGTCAAGCAAGATTGGTTAGCTCCTCAGATCATCTCGTTTCATCAAACCGGAAGCTTGCTAAAAGACGGGAACATCGTTTTTAAGGGTGGCTTGGTGGTAGATTACTATCACACAAAAAACCCTTGGCTTGCCAAGCAAATAGCGGATGAACTATTACGAAAAGCTCGATTGGAAGCAAAATCATTTGAAGAACTCCCTTCCCCAGTAGTGAATGTGGATTCAGTGAGCGCATTTAGGGCTATTTTCCCTACGGTTATTCTCTTAGAGGGGTCGAAAGTTGTGAAAGTGGTGTTATATCAATCCATAGAGCAAAATCAGTGGACCCTGCAGGAATGGGCAGAAGTTTTCGCCAATAGTTTGAAATAAGAGGAAGGGGTGATTGATTTTGCACCTGCTAGCATCCTTTGAAGATACCGAAACACTGCTGAAGTTGCTGAATACCGAGTATGCAGTTAGTGGTCATACTCTGCAGCAACATCGGAACATGGGCGGCATCGTTTATTTTCTCCAAAGTGCTTCGCAACGGTTTGTGTTCAAGATCTTTCGCGCTATCAATACCGAAAATGCGCTGCAGTCGATTCGAATTTTGACATACTTACGTGAAGAAGGGTACCCGGCCGTGACTATCATCCCCACTGTTTCGGGGACAGATCACATTCTTTTGCAGTATCCGGAGGGCGAATGCATCGGCGTGCTCTATCCGTTTATTGAGGGAGAAGAGGTTGAGGGAATTTCACATGAAAATGCAGCCGAGCTTGCAGAACAGGTGGCCCGTTTGCATCGTTTAATGCTGAGCCCGAGAGCACCTGCGTTATTGCACAGGGGCAAGGAGTTTTATGTCGATCGCTTCATACAAATGCTTGAACGAGATCACTATGACCCGGCGCGAATTCGGGAGTTTGCCGAGTACGGTAATGATCTTTGGAGCAATTTAGCTCCCTTGCCTCAAGGTTTTTGCCATGGTGATTTGCATACCGGTAACATGGTGTTGAATCAACACGGGTTTATCCTCTTCGATTTTGATATTTCTTCCAGCGCTTTTCCGGTGATCGATGTCGCTACACTTTGCGATGAAACCCATTTCAACAATTTTGACGAAGCTGGTTACGATAAAACCATGCGCATGTTCGAAGCTTTTTACCAAGGCTATTCCCGCTTGCGGTCTTTAAGCGATCCGGAGATTCGAGCGATCTTTGACTTTATTCCCATTCGTCACTACGAATTGTTTGCGACGATTCTTTTGACGCACAACGAGACCATACGGGTGCCCGGTATTGACGAACAATACCACTGGATGATGCGCTGGCGAGAGCTATGCGCTAAAAAACGATAGGAGGTGCTCCCTATGTCATGGGTAGCTGCATTGATTTCTCCGCATCCTCCCTTAATCATCCCCCAAGTTGGCAGAGGCCAAGAAAAGGCAATCTCTGCGACGATTACCGCCTTACAGGAAGTGGCAAAACGGGTGGCTGCACTTCATCCCGATACGATTGTAATTGTGTCCCCCCATACTGCTCTCTATTCCGATTATTTCCACCTCTCACCGGGAAGTGGCGCAAAGGGGAGTTTTGCTGCTTTTTCGGCTCCTCAAGTTCGAATTCAAGTGAACTACGATGCTGAATTGCGGCAACAGATCATCGAACAAGCTCAAAAAGAGGGACTTCACGCAGGCACTGAGGGAGAGCGGGATGCTGCATTAGACCATGGCACCATGATACCACTCTACTTTATTCAACAGCAATGGCCTAACGCTTCGGTAGTGCGCATGGGGTTTTCCGGGGGTTCGTCGGAGCAGCATGCGGCTTTTGGTCGCGCTATTTCGCGGGCAGTCAACGCTTCAGATAAGCGAGTATTGTTGGTGGCCAGTGGGGATCTGTCGCATAAACTATTGATTACGGGCCCTTATGGCTTTCAAAAGGAAGGCCCGGTATTTGACCAAATGGTGGTAGATACCTTAAAACAGAATCGTTTGGCAGAATTTTTGGACTACGATGCTGTTATTTGCCGAAGAGCCGCCGAATGCGGATTGCGTTCCTTCCAGATCCTTGCCGGTTGCATGGAAGGACTGGCGGTGGAGAGCGAATTATTATCTTATGAAGGTCCTTTCGGGGTGGGCTATGCCGTTGCCTGGATTGGAATGGAAGAGGACCTGCAAGACCCTTACATTCGTCTAGCAAGACAAGCGGTGGAGCATTATGTGAAGCTTGGGAAAGTGCTGTCTTTGCCCGATAATTTGCCGCAAGCTATGCTGCAAACCAAGGCAGCTACTTTTGTTAGCTTACACCTTAAGGGGAGATTGAGGGGTTGCATTGGCACGTTGGAACCTTGGCAAGACAATGTAGCACAGGAAATCATTCAAAATGCGATTAGCGCCTGTTCGAGGGATCCTCGCTTCTCGCCGGTTCGGCCGGATGAGTTAGCGGACTTGGAGATCAGCGTCGATGTCTTGAGTCAACCGGAGCCGATCTCGGATTATAGTCAACTGAATGTCAAAGACTTTGGCGTAATCGTTACTTCCGGCCGTAAGCGCGGTGTCTTGCTTCCTGATTTAGAAGGCGTCGATACCGTAGAAGAACAGGTCGCCATTGCCATGCAAAAAGCCGGTATTCATAGCGGAGAGAGGCTACACTTAGAACGTTTTCGGGTGGTTCGCCATGAATGAGTTTAAACTAGAGGATATGGGTGCGGTTTGTAATCTGTGTCCCCGTCAGTGTCATATAGAGGAAGGGAAACGGGGGTTCTGTGGTGCGCGTAGGGTTGTTCAGGGGAGCGTTGTCTTGGCCGAGCCCGGAAAGCTATCTGGTTTAGCCTTGGATCCCATTGAGAAAAAGCCATTGCAGCATTTTTATCTTGGGGCGAATGTGTTATCGCTGGGGTTTTTTGGCTGCAATATGCTGTGTCCCTATTGCCAAAATCATGAGATTTCGCATCCGGCTGCTCAAGACCGACTGCGACCTGTGCGGAGAATGACGCCAGGGCAAATTGTGGACTTGGCTAAAAGTTTGATACCGCAGGGCAATATTGGAGTGGCCTATACCTACAATGAGCCGCTCACCTCGTTTAAGTTTGTCTTGGAAACTGCCAAAAAAGTGCAGGAAGTGGGCATGAAAAACGTGGTCGTCAGCAACGGCTGTTTCGAGGAATGGGTGATTGAAGCCCTACTACCTTACGTGGACGCCTGGAATATCGATTTGAAGTCTTTTAACGAAGAGACCTATCGTCAGTTGGGAGGAGAGTTGGGGACGGTTCTCCGCTCTATTCAACGCATTTCCGGGAGGAATCATCTGGAAGTTACGACCTTGATCGTACCCGGCCAAAATGATTCGGAAGATGAAATCGATGCCATGAGTCGCTGGTTGGCTTCTGTAGATCCGCAGATTTCGCTGCACATCAGCCGCTCCTTTCCGCATTGGTTGAGACCCGATTTGGTCCCGCCGCCTTTGTCAACAATGATGCGTTTGATTAAGATTGCCAAGCAGCATCTGCGTTATGTCTATGGGGGTAATTTCAGCATGTCTTAGGAAGGGGATTGTCATGGAAGAACAACACTGGTTACGAACTTTGAGAGAGCAAGAAAATTTAGAGGATGTGGCAAAGTTGGCCAAAACTTGCACGGCATGCCCGTTACGAGCCGGTTGCAAACAGGTTGTGGTGGCGACGGGTGTTGCTTCCGCGCGTCTAATGTTAGTTGGTGAGGGGCCGGGGGCAGAGGAAGACCTGCAGGGTGAACCCTTCGTGGGCAAAGCCGGGCAATTGTTGGACCGAGTTTTAGCAGCCGGAGGATTTTCGCGCCGGAGCAATGTTTATATAACCAATGTGGTCAAGTGCAGACCTCCGGAGAATAGAATACCCAGCGAAGAGGAGCGGCAAGCCTGTCTGCCGATCTTACGGCAGCAGTTCAGAATATTAAAACCTTCTATTATAATACTTTTGGGAGCCACTGCCGTTCAAGGTTTGTTGGATCCTCAGGGTAGAATCACAAAAATGCGGGGCAAGTGGGTGGAGAAAAACGGAGTTTGGTTTATGCCAACGTTTCATCCGGCTGCATTACTGCGCAATGAGAATTTGAAAAAGGATGTTTGGCAGGACCTAAAACAGGTTGTGCTTAAATACCGCGAGCTGGTCGATGAGAAGCATTTCCCGGAATTAAAAGTGTAAGAAAGAGAAATGATTTCCGACTGTTAAACCCGACAGAAAAGATGAAGAAACCTGCTTGACAAGCGGCATCAAAACGGGTATTATAACAAAGCGCTCGTGAGACAAACGTCTTTGAAGTGCAACAGATCCTTGAGAACTAAACAGCGAAAAATAAAATGTGACGAAGAAAA
>CAZAFY010000118.1:0-5021 GCA_964484445.1 uncultured Eubacteriales bacterium | reverse complement strand
ATTCCCCTGTTGTAGGTGCAGCTGCATCAGCTTTTTAATCGCTTCTTCTTCATACGGATTGATTACAATCACGCGCTCCAAAGCGTGTTCCAAATCGGACCAGCGGCTAAGACGACGATATTCCTCTGCTTGTAAGAAAAGGACTTTCTTTATGCCGTTTTCCATTTGAAGGCGGGTCTCTTGCGACCATTCATAAGGCTTTTCTTCTAAAAAGCTTCCTTTGTACAAATCCGAAAGACGTTCCAACTCCTGTAGAGAAAGTGAAGAGCAGTTTCGAATCCCGGCACGCAACTCAAAAAGATCACAAGAGAGAAGATCGGTATTGAGTTTATAACCATCCCAGTCTCGCAACAACAAATCGAAAATCCCCTGTTCCGCCAAAGCCGACCGCAGGTAACTGCAAGTGACACGAAATAAATTCGAGGATTTATCGCCCTCTAACTCCGGCCAGAGGGCATCGATAATCAACTCTTTGGGTTTCGCTCGCCCTTGATAATACACAAGCAAAAGGAACAATTCTTCGGTTTTTGCGGTCTTCCAATGAATCGTCAAGGCTTCACCGGTTTGATTGGAAACCGTGAAGCGGCCAAAGCAGGTAAGATTGAGTACCGAGGAGATTCGAGTCATGGTTCGGGGGCCAAAGCGCAAGGCCAATAAATCGATCTGTGCCCGCAGTTCTTTTTCTTCGAGAGGTTTGAGCAGATAACCAATGGCATGGGTACGGTACGCTTCCAGCGCATACTGACTATAGGCCGTCAAGAAAATAACTTTGATTTGCGGATCAATCTCCATGAGCTGTTTTGCCAATTCTAAGCCGTTGATTTCAGGCATTTCAATATCGATAAAAGCCACATCGATTTGGGCTTCTTTGGCATAATTCAGGGCATCTTGAGCATACTGAAAACGGCCCTCCAGTGAAATCCGATCATCGGAAGCAGCGATTCGCTCAAAGCGACGCAGGGAAGCTACTTCGTCGTCGACAATGATGGTCTGGAACATAAAGATTCCCCCTTCGGTATTTCAAAATGCACCCAAGTTCCTACCCCAGGTTCTCCACGAATCTGTAAACCTTTCCCATAGAAGCGTAGTAAGCGGGTATGGATATTGTAAAGACCAATGCTTTGGCTCCCTTGGGGAGGTTGTAACAACGAGGCGATTTGTTCTTCGGACATCCCCACGCCATCGTCTTGAACCGTAAACAATACGGATCCTTCTCTAACCTCAAGCGAAATTTCAACTCTACCTCCCTCGCGTTTTCCCCGCAAGCCGTGTTTTATGGCGTTTTCTACTAACGGTTGCAACGTTAAAGGCGGAATTCGCAAAACGGGTAGCAACTCGGGTAGCTGCCAGACGACTTCGATGTTGGTGAAACGAGCTTGCTCAATGGCCACATAGGCATGAACCAAATCGATTTCATTTTGCAAAGAGACAAACCCAGTCAAGCGTTCGTAATCCAAGGTCTGACGCAAATATTTGGAAAGCGATAGAATCAATGCCTCGGCTTTGGCAGGCTCCGTTGAACAAGACTCTGCAATGGTCGATAAGGCGTTGAAGACAAAATGAGGTTTCATTTGCGCTCCCATATAAGCGGTTTCGGTATTCATCACACGGTCTAAAGAATGACGTAAATCCGCGGCCAGGCGTTCGCTACGCAAAAAAGCTTGATTGTAACGTTTGGCCAATAATAGCATTTGCAGAAAAATAAAGCCGAAAAGTGCAAACGGAAACGGATAACGGCTGGTCAAAATCCCCAAATAGACCAAAGAGTCCAGCACGGCACCGGTCACCAAGATCAACATTCCGTAAAAGAAGAAGGAAGCCTCATCCCGCTTTTGCCGAAGGGCTTGACCACCAATCCACAGACCAAACACACAGGTCAATCCAACCACTCCCAAGTAGGGGGTAAAGGCAGCAACATAAAAGGTGGAGGAAGTCAACAAAACCAAAAGGGCATATCCCCCATGAAGCAGCAAGAAAAGAAAAAAAAGACGTTGCGGCGTCACCACACGGTAGAGTTGACGCGTATAAAGCAACATTGACCCAAGCATGACCGGAACCGTAAGCATTATCAGTTTGGAACCGAGCCAAAAGGGAGTTTCCGGTAGATATTGCATGAGTAAGGTTGTATTGGAAAGAAGATTGCGCAAAGCAACCGTCAAGCACAGAATACCCATCCATAATAATTCTTTGTTATGGCGACGAAAATAGTGATGGATTAAGAAATAAGCGCCACTCAAAAAGAAGACAGAAATCAAGAACAAATCAAGACTATTATAAAAAAGATCTTCATCTTGAATGGCTTGCCAAGGACCGAAACGAATGCTTTGACCCACTCCGCCCCCATAACTGAGCTCGCGATTTTCTACTTGTAATACCAGTTCAATTTGGGTAGAGCTCGTTTCAAAATAAAAAGTCTGCGGATGTAAGTAAACTGGATTCTGATCTGCAAAGCTGCCACAAGCATGTAACAGTTTGCCGTTGACCCAAAGAGAATATTGAGAATACACATTCGGCACGCGAAGGCCATAGATTGCTGGAGTAGGTACCCCTTGCACGAGAAGAGAGTAGGTCGCAACACCATGAATCGGCAGGTCCAACTCGGTATAACGCATCCAACCTGAAGGCAAGGGAAAATAGCCCAAAGGAGTAGCTTCCTCAATTTGATCTGGGGGGAGAAGAACATTCCAATAGAATGCCCAAGGAGCATTCAAAGAAACCGATCCTTCCTGTTCAAACGAGTAGGACGACAAATCGAAAACACCCTCAGTAATAAAGGGGTGAGCGATGACAACAGAAGTGGCAATGACGGTTACATTGATCAGCAAGAGAAGCCAAAGCAATGACATAAACCCGAGACATTTTCTCATAATCCCCTCTCACCTCCCTGTATACGACTCCTATTGTAGCATAAAAAATAATAAAAAGGCAGTGTTTAACTATTTTTTAATAATCTCGTGCTACAATAATCAAAAGTAGAAACGGTAGGTGAGGTCGATGCGTCCCGATTCGTTATGGCAGCAACGCTTGCAACGTCTCACAGAAGACGGTTACCGTTATTATGTACAAATGATCTTTTTCCCCGCCGTTTTAGCTACGATTGCTTTGATTATGTCGTTGATCAACCTCATCACTCATGAGTATGCACTCATGGCAGCAACACTCACTTTTACCATTTGCTGTTATGGAATCAGCGTACATGTGTATCGAAAAAAGCAAGCATCTTCTGGTTTGAAGATATTGTTTGCAACCGTGATGCTGGTTCTGCTAATCGGGCTTGCGGTGAGTGGAGCTGCTCAGGGATTCAGCCCCATATGGATTGTTATTCTACCTGCTTTTAGTATGCTCTTGTTTGGGATGAAAACGGGCGCCATCATCAGTACTTCCATGTTCCTTATTCTAGTTTTTCTGTTTTGGCTGCCGCTAGGCCAAGAGCTCTTGCTTTATGACTATTCCCAGACATTTCTGCTCCGCTTTCCAATTCTTTATCTCGGCTTTTTTATTGTGGGAATCAGCTTTGAGAAAATCCGATCTCTCACCCATGAAGAATTGAAGAAAATGCAGGAGCGCTATGAGTACATTTCGGTGACGGACCCCTTGACCGGGATTCATAATCGATTTTGGTTTGACAATGAGATCCGAAAAGTCTTACCGAAAGCACAAAAAACTCCGGGTGCGATGATGCCCTTTGATATTGACCATTTCAAACTGGTGAACGACACCTTCGGTCACACCTGTGGAGATCACGTATTAACAGAGGTGACTCAAACCATCGCTTCCTGTTTGCATCCTCAAGATCTCCTATGCCGCTGGGGAGGGGAAGAATTTCTCGTTTATACCATGCCATGCACTAAAAAGAGTGCAACAGAACTGGCCGAGAAGATTCGACGTAGTGTAGAAGAGATGGCAGTGTTGAAAAACGGTGAAACAGTTTCCGTGACCGTTAGTTGTGGGGTTGCCTTTGTGGAAACACCGGTAAACCACAGCGCCAGTGAGATGTTTAGTTATGTGGACGAGCTGTTATATCAAGCCAAAAATCAAGGAAGAAACTGTGTGGTCGTAGGGCATCTCAACGGAGATCCCGTATCAACCCCTGAAGCTCCCTAAAGAATTATACGAATATTGTAGTAGGATTCGTATCAAAAAGGATGCGAATCCTATTTTTGTGTTTGTTAAAATCTCACTTATCTGTTACAATATGGTAGTGTGTTTTTTCAAATCAGGGATTTGACAATACAAATGTGAAACATCGGAGAGGTTGCTATGAGATTCAAAGAATTTATTACCCAAAACGTGTACTCGCAAGAAAAAGGGAACGAGCAGATTTTCCATGGCTTTCTGGAAAACTCCATGGTTGGACAAGTCGTGGTCTTTGCTTCAGGGAGCATGTTGGCAAATCAAGCCTTTTGTCATATGCTGGGTTATACCGAAGAGGAAGTAGCGACCAAACATTGGCGAGAACTCAATCACCCCGAGGATATTCCTTCTTCTCAACTCGATGTGGAGCAAATGTTAAGTGGCGAGAAGCCTTCGGCTCGCACAGTAAAGCGTTATCTGCGTAAAGACGGAACCTATTTTTGGGCGGAACTCTATACCACGGTGTATCACGAACCGGCCGAGTGGGCTCCCTACTTTTTGTCGACGATCATTGATATTTCACTAAGGGTGCAATATGAGACTGAACTGGAAACCATGAAAAAAATGCTTTTGACATTTCTTGATGCTTTTGAAGACGAAATTATTATAAAAGATGAAGATTTCCGATATCTGCTGGTCAACCAAGCTTTTGCGAATGCATTAGGTAAAGATAAAAAAGAATTTCCCGGTCGGACCGATTTTGATTTTCTAAACAATGTTGTATCTGGACATCGAAGACAAAGTGATAAAGAAGTCCTGAATCAAAATGCAGTCCTTCGATTTGAGGAACATATCGGTAATGAGATTTACGAAAGCAGAAAATTCCCCGTGCCTTTAGGAAAAGACAAAGTAGGCGTTGGAGCGTTTATACGCAATATTACCGAAAC
>CAZAFY010000117.1:0-5118 GCA_964484445.1 uncultured Eubacteriales bacterium | reverse complement strand
GAGTAACTTTGAAAAACATGTTAGGCTTCCAAATCGCTTTCTTGATTTGTGCCGCCCTTCGTTTTGGAGGAGCATGGTGTTTTTGGTTGGTCAACAAATATGAAAATCGACAGATCTCAAAGCATGGATAAACCACCTACCCAAAAAGTAAAGGTCGTAGTCATCCTAAACGGATACTACGACCTTTTTTTATTCTACCGTCACACTTTTTGCTAGATTACGCGGCTTGTCTACATCGTTACCCTTGGCTACGGCAGCATGATACGCCAATAATTGTAAGGGTACAACTGCTAAGATCGGCATCAGCATATCATCCAGCTCCGGCAAAGCCATGATCCATTCTTCTTCCTCATTTCTGCTGATGAGTTGAGAATTGGTAATATGGAATAATACGGCGCCTCTGGCTTTGACAACTTCAATGTTGCTTAAAGCTTTCTCAATAAGTCGATTCTGTGTAGTTAAAGCCACCACTGGGGTACCTCCGGAAATCAAGGCTAAGGGGCCGTGTTTGAGTTCTCCGGCTGCATACGCCTCTGCATGGATATAGGATATCTCTTTTAATTTAAGAGCCCCTTCTAAAGATAAAGCAAAATCCAGATCACGTCCGATGAAGAACAAATTTTGATAACCGGCAATCCTTCTAGCCCAGGACGCCATTACATTCTCTTGAAGTAAAACCTTTTCTACCCAATAAGGTAGAACCCTCAAGTTCTCGATCCATTCCTCTAATTGCGTTTGATTCAACAAGTCTTTTGCATGAGCTAATTTGATTGACATCATCAACATGATCAAGAGTTGCGAAATATACGCTTTGGTAGAAGCTACAGCAATTTCAGGACCCGCTTGAGTATAAACAACGAAATCAGCCTCGCGAGATACGGTGCTACCTTTGACATTCGTAACTGCTAAAACTTTTGCACCCTTACTTTGGGCTTCCCGTACAGCTGCTAACGTGTCGGCGGTCTCACCCGATTGGCTAATCACCATTACAACATCATTTTCGCCAATAATGGGTTCGCGATATCGGAATTCAGAAGCCATATCCACTTCTACAGGAATTCGCGCAAGACGTTCGATCATATATTTGCCTGCCATACCTGCATAATAGGCTGTTCCGCAAGCCACGGTAATGATACGATTCACTTTAGACCAATCCCATGGTGATTGATCTAATTCACTGAAAAAGCACCGGCCATTATCCTGCGGTAGTCGTTCTTTCATCGTGTCACGCAATACACGCGGTTGTTCGTGTATTTCTTTACGCATGAAATGCTCAAAGCCGTCTTTTTCAGCCGCTTCAGCGGTCCAAGCAATTTCCTGTGCTTCTTTTTTGATTTTGTTTCCTTCTTTATCAAAAAAAGTCACCCCAGCAGCAGTGATGACAGCTCGCTCATAGTCCCTCAAGAAAACCATGTTTTTTGTGTGCGGTAAAAGAGCCGGAATATCGGAAGCTACGTAGTTTTCTCCTTGACCGAGGCCAATGACAACCGGATTATCTTTTCTGGCAACTACGATTCGGTCGGGTTGGCGAATATCCAGCATAACCAGAGCATATGCTCCGCGTAACCGTGGCAAGACCACATCTAGAGCTTCCATTAGAGGCAGATTGGTTTCTTCTAAAAGGTTTACAACAACTTCAGAGTCAGTCTGTGATAAAAAGGGAATCCCTTTAGCAATAAGCTCTTCTCGCAATTCTCGATAATTCTCAATAACGCCATTATGAATTAGAGCGATCCGATTTTGGCTTCCCATATGGGGATGCGCGTTTTCGTTATTGGGTTCTCCATGGGTCGCCCAACGAGTATGACCTATGCCAATGGTACCCTGCAATGGTTGAGTCTCTAAAATAGCCTCGAGTTCCGATAATCTACCTGCATTTTTACGTTGCGTAAGCGAGCCGTCTTTGATTACGGCGATTCCGGCCGAATCATATCCACGATACTCCAAGCAGCGTAAGCCTTCAATAATAAATGGCAGCGCGTTTTTAGGCCCCACATACCCCATAATTCCACACATAAAAACTCCTCCTGATTCTTGATCCTATTTTATTGAACGATATATTTACTCAGTCGCTCAGCAATTTCTTTCGCTTCCGTTTCGTGTTCCGCTTCAACCATGATACGGATCAATTGTTCCGTACCGGAAGGACGAACCAGAATTCTCCCTTTGCGACCAAGTTTTTCTTCCTCTTGACGAATCGCCTCCAAAAAGGCTTGAGACTGCATCGAAATATTCTTATTCTCAACTCTGACATTGTGAAGAACCTGTGGAAAACGTTGCATCGTAGCTGCAGCTTGTGACATTGTCATTTTATTCTGCTGAAGCAATTTGCTAAACTGAAGCGCAGTTAACATACCGTCTCCGGTCGTTGCATAATCAGCAAAAATCAGATGCCCGGACTGCTCTCCACCTAGCGAATATTGCTTCGCCAACATTGCTTCCAGAACATACCGATCTCCAACGGAAGTGATTTCGAGTTGAATATCGTGTTCTTCCAGCGCTTTTCGAAGTCCCAAATTGCTCATCACGGTGACTACCAATGTGTTTTTACTCAATCGAGCTTGCTTCTTCCATTGAATGGCAAGAAATGTCATGATCTGATCCCCATCGACTAAACAGCCTTTTTCGTCTACTGCCAAGCAGCGATCGGCATCTCCATCGAAGGCAAATCCAAAATCAGCATTATTGCTGACAACAGCTTCTCCTAAGCTTTCCGGGTGAGTAGAACCACATTTGTGATTGATGTTTTCTCCATTGGGTGTTGCATGGAGTGTAATTACCTCTGCCCCCAAAGAACGGAAGATCGACTCTGCAAACGGGGATGCGGATCCATTGGCACAATCGAGCACGATTTTCTTTCCTCTAAGAGAACAATCCCCAACACTACGGATCAAAGCAGATAAATACCCTTCAACCTCTTCCGGTTGGTGCATCCACTTTCCTACTTGTTTACCAATGGGGCGATCATTGACAGAATGAGTTTCATTAATATAGTGCTCAATCGCATCCTCTATAGAATCGGGAAGTTTGAACCCTTGGTGCGAGAAAAACTTGATTCCATTATCTTCTACCGGATTATGAGAAGCCGAGATCATAGCACCAGCTTCCACAGTTAAATGCTTTGTCAAATAGGCTACTGCCGGTGTTGGCACGACACCAATCGATAGTACGTCAGCCCCCCCTGACATAAAACCTGCTGCTAAGGATGCTTCTAACATGTCTCCCGATGCTCGTGGATCTTTGCCCAATAAAACAGTTGCTCTCTCTTTTTTCTCTAACAATACTGCTGCCGCTGCTTTGCCCAACTGAAACGCTAACTCCGGTGTCAATTGACGATTGGCAATACCGCGAACGCCATCCGTACCAAACAAACGGCTCATGACGCTCCCGCCTTTCTAAATTTTCATCTTAACCTGGATTCCCTTTAACAAGAAGTAATAAAACTTCTACTTCTTGCTCTGAATTTATGGTAATCAAACTTCCTTGAGGAATAGCAATGGTAGCTTTCAGGGTTTTTTCCACTTGTGATTCCATTGCTTCATCAGCCGTCAATACGACCTCACCTAAATCAACAATGAGATTTTTTATCGAATCAAGGTCCGATTGACTTCCATAGATTTCAACCGAAGAAGGATCAATCTCAAACGACTCAACGCTCCAACCTTCCGGTAAAACAAGGTTTTCCGGTAGCTGCAGGGTTACCTGCTTAATAGGTTGAAAAAGAACAGTCACTGAGATCAAACTGGGTTGCACCCCGACATCCTCAACACGTATTCCGTTAGCATCGAGTACTTGAACATCCATAGCTTGCTCAAAGTTCCCAGTCTTGCCGGTCAAGTCGACTCGTACGACTGCTTTAACGATTTTTTCTAAAGAAGTTCTCGGTCCTGCCACTAAAACTGTTTCAGGTTTATAACTTAGGATCGGTATCACATTGGTAATCTGAGGTGTTCCGGTGGTTATGATCTCGATGTCCATGACTCGGCTAACACTACTGACCAAGGTCACGTGAACTCTGGGTGGTTGTACGGCGACTAAACTCAACCCCGCAGGATATCTCAGCTGTATAGGCAGATCATATTCACCTTCGGTCAAGCCTTCTAAATCAATACTTGCTGTGATCTCTTGCCCCAGCATGCTACTCAACAAAGAGGCGTTCCCTTTCAAGACCACACTCTCAATGGAGATATAATCATAATTGACAGAGTAATTACTGGGGATATTGACCGCTTCGATTGGGATCCTATAAAAATTCTTGCTCATTTCTTGATTGGTTGATTGAGAAATGGACTGATCGCTGGCTACAACCCAGATGACTAAAGCAATTAGGACAGAAACAATACGAACAGCAATATTGGAAGAGAATAACTTATTCATCGTTTTTACCCCCCCACTGTAACCAGGTTGGCAAAACAGACTTCACGTTCAGCTCTTCTTCAAAGTAGGTCTGGCGCAAAAGATCTCCTAGCATTTTGCCATCAAGATATCGTATCAATTTTCCGTCTTGTGCCAATGATACGGTCCCGGTTTCTTCAGACACTACAATCGTCAAACAATCCGACTGTTCGGTTATACCGATCGAGGCACGATGCCGAGTTCCTAACTCTTGTGAGATGTCGGGATTTGAAGATAAGGGCAAATAACACGCTGCTGCCACGACACGATTCTCACGAATCATCACGGCACCGTCATGCAAGGGAGAATTTTTATAAAAAATATTCATTAACAATTGACTCGTCACAACACCATCGATGAAGACACCGGTTTCCATGTATTCTCTCAGTCCGGTTTTCCGTTCTAACACAATTAAAGCACCGGTTTTTTGTGAGGCCATAACATCGACAGCTATTGCTAGTTCATCGAACATTTTTTCAATTTGCTCCTGATTGGCGGAACGACGATGGAAAAACGTTCCTCGCCCTAGTTCTTCAAGAACCTTGCGGAGTTCTGTTTGAAAAACAATCGGTATTGCGACAATTCCGAAAGTAAGGGTTCGATCCATTAACCAGCCAATCGCTTTCAACCCCAAAAAAGAGCTGACCACATACGCTAAAAGAACGTAGAGAATCCCCTTGACCAGTTGAATTGCTCTGGTATTTCGAATCATCATGATTAAGC
>CAZAFY010000116.1:0-5124 GCA_964484445.1 uncultured Eubacteriales bacterium | reverse complement strand
GATCTTGTCGAACTAAATTTGGAACTCAAAAATGCTCTTAAGCTACAAGATGAGCTGAATCTACCTGAATTTGTTGCAGAAGAAGATATTGCTGTTGGAACCAGGGAAGAGGAGCAAGTTGTCGTGATGAAATTGCAGCAGAGTTACAGAGTCATATTTCTATTGAAACAGAAATAAACAAACGGACAGGAAATAGATCCTGTCCGTTTTAACAAGGAGGAAAAAACATGACACCAAAAGACAAAAAAGAAATTGAATTTCAAGATTCGCCGGAGTATTTAGCTAAGAAAGCCTATTACAACCGCTTCATTACGGTGTACGGGAAGAAAGCAGTACAGGATCTGTTGACCATTCATACAGATGTACAAGTAGAACGAATCTTGGTAGACAAAGAAAACAGATCAGAAGGGTTACGAAGAATCGTTCTAATGGCACAGAAACGGAATATTCCTGTCAAAGAAATGTATAGAGACCAGTTGACACGGATCTCAAAAAACAAAGATGAAGATCAGGGAATCGTTGCTGACGTGGTTGGTAACATTGAAACCGATTGGAAAAGTTGTTTGGATCAGTCGATTAACGGTGCTTTCATTGCTTTAGACGGGGTCACGAATCCGGTGAACCTAGGTATGATCATTCGTTCCGCTGCTGCAGCAGGGGTTGAAGGATTATTGATTCCGGAAAAAGGTGTTCCTTCCATAAACCAACCCTTGGTAATCAAAGCTGCAGCCGGTACCATTTTCCGGATGCGAATATATCGCCACCCCGAATTAGCCGAGGCTTTGAAATCCGCAAAAGATGTGGGGTTTAAAGTAATCGGCCTCAGCGACGAGCCGAAAGCAGTTAAACTGTTCCAAGTAACTCCGGAAAAGAAAATCATTTATGTACTGGGCAATGAAAGCGTCGGTCTCTCCGAAGAGGTGCGAAATCTCTGCGATGGATTCTGCAAAATTCCAATGACCAATCAAGTTGAATCCCTAAATGTGGCAGCTGCTGCAACATTACTGGCTTATACCATTGGGACCCAGAATTTCAAGAATGAATAAAATGCGAGAAGTTTATTCCTTTCGTGCATAAATAGAGGCAAAAATGGAACAATACGTATAACTAAGGATGTTTTTGACACTACCACTTGACTTTTTTAGTAAAACAGCATACATTATGTGGTGTATGGATGAATTATTTCGTCCTATATCGAACTTATAAAGGAGAGAATCGAATGCCGATTACAAAGCAAACCATTGACGGAAACACTGCTGCAGCGCATGTAGCTTATGCCTTCAGCGACGTCGCAGCGATTTATCCAATTACCCCTTCTTCTAACATGGGCGAGGTAGCCGATGAGTGGGCTGCTTATGGCCGCAAAAATATCTTTGGTCAAGTCCTAAAAGTCACAGAAATGCAATCTGAAGCCGGGGCAGCCGGCGCTGTTCATGGCTCGTTGGCAGCGGGTGCTTTAACGACCACCTTTACAGCTTCACAAGGTTTGTTATTGATGATTCCTAACATGTACAAAATTGCCGGTGAAATGTTACCGACCGTTTTCCATGTTTCAGCCAGAGCGGTTGCGGCACATGCTTTATCGATTTTTGGTGATCATCAAGACGTCATGGCGGTACGGCAAACTGGGTTTGCTCTCCTCGCTTCGGCTTCTGTTCAAGAGGCCATGGATCTGGCTTTAGTTGCCCATTTAGCGACCTTAAAATCCAATGTGCCCTTTGTACATTTCTTCGATGGCTTTAGAACTTCCCATGAAATCCAAAAAATCGATGTGATCGGCTACGAAGAAATGGCCAAAATGATCGATATGAATGCAGTTAAAGCCTTCCGTGCACGTGCACTCAACCCGGAACATCCGGTTCAACGCGGTACTGCCCAAAACCCAGATATTTACTTCCAGGGCCGTGAAACGACCAATCAATATTACGATGCGGTTCCCGGTATCATAGAAGATACCATGAAACAGGTCGCGCAACTTACCGGTCGTTCCTATAAACCGTTTGATTATATCGGAGCGCCAGATGCTGAGCATGTGATCATCTCCATGGGTTCTAGCTGCGATACCATAGAAGAAACGGTAGAATATCTCTTGGCAAAAGGCGAAAAGGTTGGCTTATTAAAAGTTCGCTTGTATCGTCCGTTCTCTATTAAACATTTCTTAGATGTTATGCCGAAGAGTGTTAAACGAATCGCTGTTTTAGATCGAACCAAAGAACCTGGTTCCATTGGCGAACCTTTGTATCTTGATGTATGCACAGTCTATTCTAAAGAACAATTCCAACCTCTCATTATCGGTGGCCGTTATGGTCTAGGCTCTAAGGAATTCACACCGTCCATGGTCAATGCCATTTTTGAAAATCTTAAGTCCGAAACCCCCAAAAATGGATTTACGGTCGGTATTACCGATGATGTTACTCATACCAGTCTGGATATAACCAAACAGATCAACTCGGCTCCGGAAGGTGCCTATAGTTGTATGTTTTACGGGCTCGGATCCGACGGTACTGTGGGAGCGAACAAAAACTCGATCAAAATCATCGGGGATCATACCGATATGTTTGCTCAAGGGTATTTTGTTTATGACTCTAAGAAGTCGGGTGGAATTACAACGTCTCACTTGCGCTTTGGTAAGAAGCCGATCCAATCTCCTTATCTGATTGAAGAAGCTGATTTCATCGCATGCCATAACCCTTCCTTTGTTGATAAATATGACATGGTCGGTTATCTAAAAGAAGGTGGCATCTTCCTTCTAAATTCCCCTTGGACTGCAGAAGAATTAGATGAAAAATTACCGGCAAGCATGAAACGTGCGTTAGCTGCCAAAAAAATCCGATTCTATAATATTGATGCAATCGACATTGCTCGTGAAACCGGTATGGGTGGACGAATCAACGTTATCATGCAATCCTGTTTCTTCCACATTGCCAATGTTATTCCTGCAGAACAAGCAATCGATTACATCAAACAAGCCGTTGTCAAATCTTACGGCAAACGAGGCGAAGAAGTTGTACGCATGAATTTTGCCGCTATTGATCAATCCATTGCCGGGCTGAAGGAAATCAAGGTTCCAGAACAATGGTCAAGTGCTAAAGATGCGGTGCAAGCAGAAGAAAATGTTCCGGCGTTCGTTCGTGAAATTGCCCGTCCCATGGCAGCTCTGAAAGGCGACCAACTTCCGGTTAGCAAATTCTCAACCGATGGAAGCTTCCCCATGGGTACGACTCAATACGAAAAGCGCGGCATTGCCGTGGATATTCCGGTTTGGGACAGTGCCAAGTGCATTCAGTGTAATCAGTGCGCCTTTGTTTGCCCGCATGCAGTTATTCGACCCTACTTAGTAGACGAAGCTGACTTAGAAGGTAAACCAGAGAGCTTACAATACAAAGCTGCAATCGGTAAAGAAGCTGCCGGTAAGCAATTCATCATTCAAGCTTCTCCGCTTGATTGCACCGGTTGTGGTAACTGTGAGCAAGTCTGTCCCGCCAAAGGGAAAGCGCTCTACATGAAACGACTTGACGATGTTAGAGAAGCAGAAGTTGCGAACTATAACTTTGTCAACGCTATACCGCAATGTGAAAACAATTTCAATAAGAGTACCGTCAAGGGAAGCCAATTTACTCCCTCTTTGTTTGAATTCTCTGGTGCGTGTGCCGGTTGTGGAGAAACCCCTTATATTAAAGTGGTTACCCAACTCTTTGGTGATCGTATGGTTGTTGCCAATGCTACCGGTTGTTCTTCCATCTATGGCGGGAGCGCTCCGTCCAACCCATATACCACCAACTGCCTCGGACAAGGTCCTGCTTGGGCAAACTCCTTGTTCGAAGACAATGCAGAGTACGGATATGGTATGGCCTTTGCTTATAATCAACGCCGCAGTGCTTTAGCGGACCTCGTAACTGAAACTTTGAAACTACCGCTTTCCGGCGCTGCAAAAGAAGCGTTGGAATCGTGGTTGAATCATCGCATGGATGCGAAATTATCGCGTCAATATGGCGATGCACTGAAAGCACTATTACCGGAAGCGATTCAAGGGGCTGAAGGGGAAGTAAAAGCTGCGTTAGCCAATATTCAAGAGAGCAATGATTTATTTGTGAAACCCTCCATTTGGATTTTTGGCGGAGATGGTTGGGCTTATGACATTGGTTATGGTGGACTAGATCATGTTATAGCTTCAGGTATTGATGTCAATATTCTTGTAATGGATACGGAAGTCTATTCGAATACCGGCGGTCAAGCATCCAAAGCAACCCCAACCGGTTCGATGGCGAAGTTTGCTGCTTCCGGCAAAAAGACAAAGAAGAAAGATCTCGGTATGATGGCCATGTCCTACGGGTATGTTTATGTAGCCTCTGTGAACATGGGTGCCAACCAAAATCAATTTGTTAAAGCCATTACCGAAGCTGAAAGTTATGATGGTCCTTCTTTGATCATAGCCTACTCTCCTTGTATCAACCATGGTATCAACATGGGTAATTCACAACTGATCGCAAAACAAGCAGTTGAAGCTGGTTACTGGCCTATGTATCGCTATAACCCGCTGTTGGCGGAAGAAGGAAAGAACCCCTTCGTCATGGATTATAAAGAAGCGAAAGCTAGCTTCAGAGATTTCTTGATGAGTGAAGTTCGATATTCCGCCTTAGTCAAACAGTTCCCGGAAGAAGCGGAGCGTTTGTTTGTCAAGGCTGAAGAGGAAGCCAAATCTCGTTATGAACATCATGTAAAACTAGCCAAAACCGAAGAATAATTCGGAATCGTCAAACAGGTCTGAGCTACATCGTTCAGACCTGTTTTCTATTGATTCCTTACAAAATTCGAATCGGAGGTAAAAGATGGAATACTATACGGAGTTGAAATGGATGCTACCTATAACAGTCGTAACCTTTACCGTGGGCGTCCTATTGTTAGTGGTATTGTTTAAAAAGAACGTATTTCAGCGCTGGATGAAACCCAAAAAATGACTTATTGCAGGAATAGCAGCGTACCGTTGAGAATTATGGATTGCTGAGGTGAGTTCATTGTTTGAATTATTTTTGCAGAATACGTTAAAGGATAAGATCCTAAAACCGAACCAGCGATTATTAGTGGGAGTATCGGGAGGACCGGACTCCCTTTTTCTGCTGTTAT
>CAZAFY010000115.1:0-5139 GCA_964484445.1 uncultured Eubacteriales bacterium | reverse complement strand
ATTCAATTGTTACATAAAAAGCAAAAAGCTGCCCTCGGGCAGCTTTTTTGTAATCACAATGTAATTCTAAAAGGCAGGAACTTTTCTACCAAAAATGGAAATTAGTGATAAATTTCCGAAAGATGTGATAAAATGCAAATAAAAAAGACGATTCGCTTGGTAGCAATCGATTTAGATGATACATTGCTCAATCATGAAAAAGAGATTCCACAAGAGAATTTGGATGCTTTGATCGAGGCACAAAACCAAGGAATCATCATCAGTTTGGTCACGGGACGCATGTATGCGGCAACAACACGTTATGCGCAAGCATTGGGATTAGATGTCCCCATTGTTACCTACCAAGGGGGGCTAATCCGCACCGGATTGTCTCATCAAACTCTATTTGAGGCCCCCCTCTCTGTTGCCTCAACTCTAGAGGTCAGCCGTATCCTGGAAAATCACAAGGGAATGTTGAATGCCGCTATCGACGATATTTTTTTTGCCGATTCCGAAAGCGTGATTGCTGAGCGTTACAGAAATTTTCACCGAATGCCGGTACAGGTCGTTGGTGCCTTTAGCCAATGGCTGCCCCAGCAAACGAAACAGCCTTTAGGTCCGATATACAAACTCATTTACCAAGATGATGCTACTCGTATACCCCTTGCTATGGAAGATTTGAAACGCCTAGGGGACCAAATTCAAGTTACTCGCAGTTATCCTCACATCTTGGAAATCGGTCCTAAAGGGATCCACAAAGGTTTTGCTATCCAATGGTTGGCAAATCATTATCAAGTCAAGCAAGAAGAAATCATGGTTATTGGCGATGGCGGAAACGACATTGACATGTTCCGTGTGGCCGGATTCTCAGTTTGTATGGGAAACGGGCAAGAAGCAGCCAAAGCAGCAGCACATTACATAGGATTGCCAAATGATCAAAATGGTGTAGCCGACGCACTCTATCGGTTTGTTTTGAGAAAGGATACGTAGATGGATTTTCCTGTATATAAAAAAGAATATGACTTCAGCTATGCATTGGGGGGCTTCCCCTGCTTAGAGTTATTGCAAAAAAAGCCGATTTTAGTTGAGCATGTACTGATCCATACAAGCTTTCTGAAAAGACCGGCGGCTGAAAAAATCATACAGCTTTGTGAGGACCATGCCATCCCATGGAGTCATCAAGATAAGGTCTTTCGCCGACTCAGTCCTAAGGAGAATTGTTTTGTCATTGCTCGTTTTCGGAAAGAAGAGTCGATTTTAGATGAAACTGCTCCACATCTAATACTGGTTCAACCATCCGATATGGGAAACTTAGGAAGCATCTTGCGTTCGGCTTTAGGTTTTCGTTTTTTGAACATAGCCATTGTCACACCCGCAGCCGATGTTTTTGATCCGAAAGTCGTCAGAGGCTCCATGGGTGCACTCTTTTCCTTAAAAGTTCAACGCTTTACAGAATTCAGTACCTATCGGAGTAATTTTGCTAAACATCGGTGCTACCCTTTCATGCTCAAGGGTGCAACTCCCTTAGATGCGTTTCAATGGCCCGAGAAAACCCAACCGGCTTTTATTTTTGGAAACGAGTCAACCGGCCTACCGGAAGAATACCTTAGTATTGGCACTCCTCTTGTGATCCCACACAGTGCGGAGATCGATTCACTCAATCTTTCGATCGCTGTTTCAATAGGGTTATATCAAGCAGATCGTCTGCGAAAAATACATTAATAAAGGAGAACATAAAATGATGCATAGCCTGGCAACCAAGCGATTGGTGCTTAACCCATTGGAGGAAAAAGATTGGACCTTTATCTTATCTCTCTTTTCCCTACCCATTGTCCATCAGTTTGAGCAAGGAGAACTACCATCCGAAACGAAGATCCGTGAACAGTTTGATCGTGCTCTAGCAAAATCGAATTTACTTCCGAAAGATGGAGGAATTTGGTTCATTATTCAAACGACCGATCATCAACCCATCGGTCAAGTCAAATTGACCTGTAACTGGACTGAAGTCCAGGAATGGGAACTCGGCTATGCCCTATTACCCGAACATTGGGGAAAAGGGTATGCCTGCGAGGCAGCAGAAGCTGTCTTAAACTGGGCTTTTTCTGAACTGAAAGTCCATAAAGTTATTGCCATTATCAATGCCGAAAATACAAGAAGTGTGGCCTTGGCACGCAAAATCGGCATGATCGAAGAGGGCCATATGCGAGAGGCTCGAAAAATCCAAGGTCAGTATTACGATGAAAAGGTCTTTGCCATGCTTGCATCCGATCTTGCTCGCTCGAGATCCGAATAAACTTTCATCGTGATTTGATTTCGAAAGGAGATCAAATTTGCGTAATTTTTCTAAAATATTGACCCTGCTAAAACCGTACTGGTTTCTATATTTATTTGTGATCATTGCTTTAGTAGCAGGAAATTTGCTTAAACTAGTTCCTCCCTTGATCATCCGTGAGTTGATCGATGAAGGGATCCCTTCAGGAAATCTCTCTTATATCCGAACTCTGCTCTTGATTTATGTAGGGATTTGGGCTCTAAGAGGAATCGCCGCCTTCACCCAATGGTATGGATCCGAGACGGTCGGACAAAAAATCGCCCAAAACTTACGTCAGAATATTCATAACAAGTTACAACAATTGTCGATTTCATGGTTTGCCAAGACGCAGACTGGATCTGTTTTATCGAAGATGACCGAAGATGTCGACATTGTTCAACAATTTGTCTGTTGGTCCTTTTTAGAACTAAGCTCCAACGTGATCACGTTGATCGGAACCTCCGCTTTCCTACTTTATTTAAGTCCGACACTAGCTATGAAAACTTTGATCACCCTACCGATCTTGTTCTTGCTGATTTATCGTTTCAATAAAGTGGTCCGTCCGGCTTGGGAAGCTGTTCGTAACCAAATGGACACCCTGACTTCTGCTCTGCAGGAAAACATATCCGGTGTTCGCGTGGTTAAGGCTTTCGCTCGTGAAAATCATGAAATCAAGAAATTCGATGTTCAAAATAGCACCTATCAAGATAAAAACATGACCCGAGCCCAATTGGAAGCACGCTATAATCCTCTCATGGAACTGACTTCAGCGCTGGGTATCATGCTGTTTCTTTTCTTTGGGGGCTTGGAGTATCGAGCAGGTCAGATTTCCATGGGAGACTTGCTTTCTTTCAATATGTACTTGTGGGAGTTCATGTGGCCGATTCGAATGTTAGGATTCCTAATCAATATGTTAGGCCGTGCATTGGCGGCAGCGCCCCGTGTTTTTGACATTATGGATATGGAAGTAAAAATCCAAGATTCTCCCACTCCCGTACCGGTTGAGAACATTCAAGGCCATCTCAAGTTCGAAGGAGTTAGCTTCCATTTTGATGATGATCCCGACACGAATGTTTTATGCAATATCAATTTAGATATTCAACCCGGCGAACGCATTGCCATTGTCGGTGGTACCGGTTCCGGTAAAACAACCCTAATCAATCTGATTCCGCGATTTCATGATGTCACCGCTGGTAGGATCCTCCTCGACGGCCACGACATTCGTGAGTATCGATTAGAAGATTTACGACGTAATATTGGCATGGTTTTACAGGAAACCTTCCTGTTTTCTACTTCCATTGGCGACAATATTGCCTATGGTTCGCCTAAGGCTACTGTCGAAGCCGTGAAGGAAGCTGCCCGTATCAGTCAGGTCGCTGATTTTGTCGACACTCTACCACATGGGTATCATACCATGGTAGGAGAACGTGGGATTGGCTTATCGGGAGGACAGAAACAACGCGTTGCCTTAGCCAGAGCGGTATTACTCAACCCCAAAATTTTGGTATTAGATGAAGCGACCTCCAGTGTAGATATAGAAACCGAAGAGAGGATCCAAATGGCTTTGGAATCCGTCATGGAGGGTCGGACCACGATCATCATTGCCAAACGTCTTTCAACCATTCAGAATGCCGATCGAGTTGTAATATTGGAGGGTGGCACCATTGCCGAAATTGGTAGTCATCAAGAGCTGATTGCTCACGACGGCATTTATAAACGACTCTTTGAACAGCAAATAACCAAGCGCGTCAGCCATGACATTCAGGAAGGAGGCGACGCAAATGGCAGATCTTAATGAAACCACAGCAGTACAGAATCTATTCGATGTGGAAGAGGAACAACAAGATACCGAGCAAAAACCCTTTGATCGTAAACTTTTCCAACGCATGCTACGCTATATTCTCCCTTACAAATCGATTGCACTTTTAGCAGCATTCTTTGTATCTCTGAGAACCCTGATGAGCGTATTAGAACCTTTAGTGGTCCGCAGCGCGATCGACAAAGGAATTGAAGTGTTCGACTTTCAGTATTTGATCCTTATGACCTTTGTCTATTTACTCTTATCTCTAATCAGTTGGTTTTCGAATCGCAGGCAGAATCTTTTGATCAATCAAACCGGCCAAAACGTTCTCTATGATTTACGAGGAGAACTCTTCAGACATATTCAAAAACTCTCATTCAATTTTTACGACAGTCGCCCGGTCGGGAAGATCATTGCCCGATTGACTACCGATGTCAATCGTATCGCTGAATTGATCAATGGTGGCTTGATCAACATCTTGAGCCAAGGCCTCATGTTGATCGTTCTTGTAATCATGATGCTCCTCCTTGATCTACAATTAGCCTTAATCTCTATGGCATTAGTTCCTTTCATCGCCATAGTCGTCTACTTTGAACAAGGTCCTTTACGAGGATTATGGATGAAACACCGCAGGATTGGCTCGTCGATCACAGCACATCTCAACGAGAGCATCACCGGCATGCAAGTCATTCAGGCATTCTCGCGTGAAAAAATCAACAGCAAGAAATTTGAAGTCCTCAATGAACGCTATAAGAAATCGTATTTGAAAGCTGTTTTGCTGGAAATCTTGGCGTGGCCTTTAGTCGATATCACTTGCGCCGTTGCTACCGCTTTTGTCTTTTACTTTGGTGCCAAGCGGATCATGGAAGGAACCATGAGTTACGGTACTCTTTATGCTTTCTATACCTACCAAAACAAGTTTTGGGCTCCCCTTTCGACCATTTCCAGATTCTACAGTCAGCTCTTATCGGCTAACGCTTCAGCAGAACGCGTCTTTGAATTCTTAGATTTCAAGCCTTTGGTTGCCGATGCCGAGAACGCCCAAACC
>CAZAFY010000114.1:0-5144 GCA_964484445.1 uncultured Eubacteriales bacterium | reverse complement strand
GTATGGGTCAAAGTGCCGAACTTACACCTCAGGTCATTGCTTCACTGAAACATTTCGCCGATAAAGGCTTAAAGCTCTTTGCGGCGACCCAAGTTCCCGAAATGGCTACGGCTCTTTCGACCTATTTGGCGCAAACCTATGGGGCTGCGAATAAAGAATACGGTGTCGATTATGTGGATTTGGGCTATTTCGCAGGGGCAGAATCTGCTATTGGTGCCATGGGCGACAGTCTAATCGATGTCTTTAAAGCCGATGTAAACGGTACGGATCTGACTACTCTGCCTATTTTTAAGAACGTCACGAAACTTCCCGATATCAATGTTATGTTCGCAGTGACTGCCTCGGGAACGATTCCGTTCATCCGACAGGCGAATGCAAAATTCGGTATGCCGATAATTTTCTCAGTCAATGCAGTTATGGGACCTGCCAATGTTCCTTATGTTCAGTCAGGACAAGCGGTATCAGTCTTGGTTGGCAGCACAGGGGCTGCAGAATATGAAACTCTGATTAGTCAGCCTGGAACGGCTTCTGCTGCTATGGATGCGCAGTCTCTTGCCCATCTTGTTATCATTCTGTTGATCGTATGGGGCAATATTGGGTATTTCTTGGAGCAAAAACGTGGCAAAGAGAAGAATGCGTAGGGAGGTGTAGGTATGCAAATTAGTCAAGACCCGATTGTTTGGTTAGCTGCTTTTGTGACAATTTCAATCTTATCCTTTGTCTTTTGGAATGACAGTCCCTTTTATAAATATGTGCAAAGTGCATATCTGGGCGTTGCGGCCGGTGTCACCGTCGTAGTTGGCTGGAGCAATATTAAGAATCAAGTGATTACACCGTTAACAAATGGTAACTATACCATTATCATCCCGGTTTTATTAGGCTTATTACTCATCGTTCGATTTATCCCCGGGTTGAATTGGGTTGCTCGTTACCCTGTTGCAGTCTTAGTAGCCGGTGGAGCAGGCTTAGGTTTAGCTAACACAGTCCAAGCTCAGTTTATCAGTCAGATCAAAGCCGGTCTCAAACCATTGAATTCGATCGACAATGTCCTGATGTTTGTTGGTTTACTGGCTGTTATATCCTTCTTCTTCTTGACCGGTCGAACAACTCGCGTTATGGAAAAGATGAAGCTGGGTTGGTTGACTCGCTTTGGGCGGATCGTACTGATGGTTGCCTTCGGTGCTTCCTTTGGAACCACGGTAATGGGGCGTTGCTCGATTTTGATTGGTCGATTACAGTTCCTGCTGACGGATTTCCTTGGCCTTTAATTTCTGATCAATTATATAAAATGCTGCCTTCTCACAACGGAGAGGGCAGCATTTTTAAAGGATTCAATTTCGGTAGCATCGAAAAAAGAGCCGAAAGGTGGAGAGGCTATGCAAATGCCTATATGGTTGAAATCAACGAAAGCATTTATATTAGATATGGACGGAACTATTTATTTGGGTGAACGTTTGTTCCCCTATACCCTCGGTTTTTTATCAACACTCGAACAGTTAGGGAAAGAGTATTATTTCTTTACGAATAATTCATCGAAACCTCTCGCTGCATATCATGAAAAACTAGTAGGGATGGGGGTCCCTTTTAAAAAGCATCATTTGATGAATGCCAGCGAGGTCATGATCAAGCATCTTCAGGATCAAGGGATTAGAGATCTTTTTATTGTGGGAACAAGGGTCTTAAGGCAGGAGTTTATTTCTAAAGGATTTCTCGTAGATCAAAAACCGGAGTGCGTCCTAGTGGGTTTTGATACAGAGCTTGATTATGAAAAGGTAAGAGTAGCTTGTGATTGGATCCGTGCAGGTGTTCCTGTACTGGGTATCAATCCTGATCTGAATTGTCCGGTTGAGGGCGGTATGATTCCTGACTGCGGTTCGATTGGGGCGATGATTGAGTCCTCCACAGGAGTTAAGATCGAGTATTTTGGCAAACCGCACACACATACCTATGACTTCGTTTTAGAGAGAGCCGGTGTTCGTGAAGAAGAGGTGGTATGGATCGGAGACCGTCTTTACACCGATATTGCGATCACTCAAAATAAGAAGGCGCACAGTATTTTGGTGTTATCGGGGGAAAGTACGTCTACCGATATAAAGAACAGTCGTTATCGTCCCGATTGGATCGTACCAAGCTTGGAGGAATTATCGAACCAGCTCAGATTACTTTAGATATTGATTCCTCGTAAAAACAAATTGGGGTCAATGTATTTCCCGGCATCATCCACATAAAGGGCATCCGGTGTTAGGATCTTTAACAACAAACGCGCACTTCCTTTGCCACCGCTCTCACCGGGAGCGGCATAAATTGCATAGGAGATGTCTTCACCCAACATGGCGAGGGAATACCGTTCTTCCCAATACAATTGAAAAGAGGAACGCAGTAGTAGATGGCTTGTCGGAGTGAGTTGGATCTGCTTTAAATGGCTTATTGAGGTGCGATTACTTTTTATAAGCAAATCATATGCTCCCGAAAGGCCTACATAGACAGCCAATTCACCATTGATTTCCTCTGAAAATATGCTTTCTGCCCATGTTTTCAAGGGCAAAGGCAATGCTTCTTCAGAAGTTGTTAAATCAAAAACTTCTTTCTTTTCCATAAGTTTGCGTTCGAGGCGACTTACGACTTGCGAGACACCATCTTTACCTTTTTGTTCCAAAAAGGAAATGTCCTCTTTGGTCAGGGAAGCTAAAACAAGATCCGGAACTGAAAAAAATTCGGACAAGTAGCGTAAGTTTAAGGGCTGAGAAAAATGGATGGCGCGAAACACAGCAGCCGGGATTTCATGACCCAATTGGTTTATCATAGGGATCTCCTTTCTCGGTTACATCATTTTCATTGAATTAATGATCAAACTGAATTGCAGTTTCAAAAATTCTGCCGCACGTCGACATAAAAGCATGCGACCGATGAAGATTTCAAAGTATTCCATAGGAGGACAGATATGTGGATCGATGGTCACGTCCAAGGTAACGACCGTTCGTTCTTCATTGATCGATAAACTGGAGTGTTCCACAGCATAATTGACCCGGTCATGAATATCAAAGGCAGTCGTATTGCGGTTTCGCACTCGTGTTCGACGCACGTCGCTTTTATCGGCTAAGATGAGTGCTGCCGAAATCGGATTGACCGGAACCGCTGTTGCCTCATCGTGATTGCCAATCGCTGAAACGATTAGGGCCACTTCTTCGGCTTCCATACCTGCTTGGCGGAGAAATTGAAAGGCCAAGATTCCACCACTGTGAGCATGGTCAACACGGTTGACTAGGTTACCAATATCATGCAAATAACCGGCTATTTTAGCTAACTCCTGTTCTCGTTCAGAATACTGTAGTTGAGCTAAAATCCTTGATGCACGGTCGGCAGAAATACTGGCATGGGGAAAGGAGTGTTCGGTATAGCCCAGTTCTTTCATGACACGATCCCCTTGGGCGATGAACGAATGAATCTCCGGATTGTTTTTAATATCTTGAAAGTTGATCATCTGAATTCTCCTTTGTGATTCTTACCTCTATTATAACGATAATTCTGGTTCGTGCAAGTATAGCATTGGGAAATTTACGAAGCTTTCATAAAAAGGAACTCGAGCGGGGTGTCACGAATATCAATTGAAATTAGAAGGGGGTTTCATGATGCAAGGAATTTATCAGAAATTATACCAAAATGTTGAATCGGATCGAGAACAACTGCTGAAGATCAATGATGCTATTTATCATCAACCCGAATTAGGAAATCAAGAATTTTTCGCTGCTGAACAATTAACAAAATCCTTAAGAGAAGCTGGATTTTCGGTAGAACAACCGTATCGTAACTTGGCTACAGGTTTTCGAGCGACGTATGATACCGGAAAACCAGGACCAACCATAGCAGTGATGGGCGAATATGATGCTTTGCCGGATATTGGTCATGGCTGTGGCCACAATATGATTGGAAGCATAGCGCTAGGAGCGGCAAGAGCGTTGGCGAAAGAGAGTTCTTCGTTGAGAGGTAAAATCATCATGCTTGGCACGCCAGCTGAGGAAACCAATGGTGGTAAAGTCGTATATGCTGCGACTGGGGTTTTTGATGATATCGATGCAGCGATGATCGTTCATCCCGGTAGCAAGAACGCCCTGGGTTCTACTTCTTTAGCAATCGATGCGCTCGAATTTGTTTTCCATGGTAGAACTTGCCATGCGTCCGGAAATCCCGAAGATGGAATCAATGCCCTGGATGGTACAATCCTCACCTTCAATAATGTCAATGCCTTGAGGCAGCACGTTACATCGGATGTCAGGATCCACGGGGTGATTACGGAAGGCGGAAAAGCACCTAATGTTACTCCGGATTTAGCAGTTGCTCGATTTTATGTTCGTGCAAAGAAGAGAGAGTATCTGAATCAGGTGGTGGAGAAAGTTAAGAATTGTGCACGGGCTGCTGCACTTGCGACCGGGTGTAGCTTAGATATTAGCAATTTCGAACTCAGTAATGATAACATGAAGCCTAATGTACAAATGACAAAAACCTGGGAGCAGCACATGAGGGCTTTAGGAGTGACTGAATTTAAACCTCTGGATCTGCAAGCAGCTGGCGGATCGACCGATTGTGGTAATGTTTCACAAAAAGTCCCCGCGATCCATCCTAGTGTATCCATTACCGAAGGAAAGGATGTAAGCGGACACAGCCGGGATTTTGCTTCTGCGACAATTACAGATGCGGGACACGAAGCATTGATTTTAGCTGCGAAAGCAGTTGCCTGCACGGTGGCGGATTTACTCATGAGGGATGAGCTTTTAGATCTCATCAAAACGGAGTTCAAGAATAATCAATAATTCAAGAAGCAGAATCGGCGCAAGGATTAGTGCTGATTCTGCTTTTAAAAAGTTTCTAACGAAATCAATCCGGTTTTTTTCGAAATCAGAAGGGGAACACCCCTGCTGTGAAGAATCAAAATAAGAATGAACCATGATATGGAGGGAACCACGTGGAGAGAATCGTCTCAATTTTTTCGCAATTTAAGCTTCTCGATGCTTTCGATATTGTAGTGGTTTCGATTGCTATCTCCAGCTTAATCATGATGATTCGGAATACCAGAGCAATTCAGCTGGTCAAGGGGATTCTCTATGTTCTTTTAGCATATGTGGTTAGCTCTTTTTTGGGATTAAAGG
>CAZAFY010000113.1:0-5156 GCA_964484445.1 uncultured Eubacteriales bacterium | reverse complement strand
GCTCAAAACCAACTCAACGACCGCACCTTTTAATAATATTTTATTTATTTCCATTAAATTCTAAATAATTGACTTAATTCGGAATTGGGTTTATAATTTTAATTAGACAAAGGAAGAACGGGGGATGAAGATGCCTATGCTTGAATCTCACAATTTCCAAAACCGCTTCAATGAAGAAAAGCGAGGTAATATTATGAAGAAGAGTATCTTAACCAAGCTAATGATTTTCTTCCTGATTTTAGTAATGGTTTTACTTACAGGTTGCTCTGGAAACAGTTTATACCCAAAAGATAAGACAGCCATGAAGAAACTCTTTGAGGATAATGCCGATGAATTTCAGAAGTTTGCCGACAATCTACTCCTTCAAGTTGAAGAAGGAGAGCTTTTAGATATTGTCTTTGTTCCTAAAGCAAATTTGGGTAGTGTTTACGGTTATACTATTCATAAAGGGACGAACGCAAGCGCTCTTGAATCTATTTCCAAATTACAAAACGGCAAAGAGATCAGTGATTTTTTTGCCAAATATAGTGTGTTTTCAGCTATGGCGGGGGGTGGGAGCGGAACCGTTACTTTCGATGTGTTCCCTATCCACTTAGCAGAATCGTCTGGCTCAGGTAGTGGATATAAGCCAGAACACATGAAAGATATTCGCCAATTTTCATACCAACCAAATGCTACGAAAGAAGAGATTTCTACTATTCTTTCAAGTGGAAGTATCGTAATTCAAGAGTATTGGTATGCAAGTATTCCTGGAGAGGTTACAGATCCAAATAGTAATTTGCACAGAACTCTTGATGAGACCAAAAATCAACTCCTCGCTTTTGGCTATAAGGAGATTACTCCTGTTATCACCTCGATTAATCTTCCGTTTTTATCGAACAGAGAGAAAGCCTCGAATACCGACAACTCTTATGCTGATTACATTTTCGAAATTGACGAAACCCACATGCTTTTCTTTTTCGAGCGCGAGAAAAAAGTTTCCGCTACTTTGCTTAACTGGGAAACCGAAGAAATCGTGGAGAATTATATCTTTCCAGTAGAGGCTTCTCAGTCCGGCATTTACCATGTTGAGCGCCTTAGTTTAGACCTATTCGCATACTCGGTAGCTACCCTTTCCGGCGAATCTCAATCAATCAATATTTTGAGGATCGCTCCAGAGAAAATAGAAGAAGTAGGATTTGTTACTTTGCCAAGCGACGTAAAGTTTACAGTGTGTAGTGCTGGTATCTCCCCGGATATGAAGCAAATTATCATGGCTCGATCCGAGCCGGCAAGATTGACGTTAGCAGAATTAGATGGTTCTTTGGTGATCCACGAAACCGGTGAGTTAAATGCAGCTACACTGATGATAGGCGATAGAGCTACCATCGATAACGTTAAATTCATCTCAGAGGATGTTGTTGCCTATTCCTGGACAGCCAATAATACCGATGAGGCAGCTCGTTATTCAGGAATTGGTTTGTATTCAATAAAGGAAGGGGAAATACTATTAGATTATCCAATATCACTGAAAAAGTTCCTAGTTGTGAAAGATGGGCTTCTATTTCACAACTCGGATTTTACTACTAAAGATTACAATAATCGGTTTAGATTCATCACTCCATCGGAAGTTTACACCTTCGGGGAGGAATTATTCTTCTATAATTCAAACTCCGTTTTCTACTCTAGTATGGGAGATCAGATTTTTTCTAGAGTTCAAGGCACCTCAAAACATTTGGAGAATATCAGTTATGTTCGTTACTCTTTAACTGATAATGAGTGGGATCAAGATATATGGAATATTCCCGATCCAGTCGTGCTACGCAACGCACCACCTAAGACACGCTCGATTTATATTGCCACTGCCTCGACTAACGAAAAACGTTTCTATATACTGGCTCTCGATGGCCAAAAGCCCATTTTAAATGTTGTGCAACACCCAAATCCATAGTACACGCATAGTGAAAGCGGTAGCCCTGCAAATGGGTTACCGCTTTCCTTTTTATGTCTCTAAGTGGTATAATAAACAAAATTCAAATTGAAAGGCTGAATCTCCATTCGTTTGCCTTATTTAAAAAGCTTAAAACACTTATTACGAGGAGTGATTTCTGTGCGCATTCTCATTGTAGAAGATGACCAAACCATTGCCGATGTTTTGGATAGACATTTAGCAAAATGGGGTTATGAAATCCTTACACTAAAACGTTTTGATACTGTATTGGAGAGCTTTTTATCATATCAACCGCATTTGGTTTTACTTGACATTGCTCTTCCCTTTTACAGCGGTTTTTATTGGTGCAATGAGATTCGCAAGCATAGCAAAGTACCGGTTATTTTTATTTCTTCGGCTTCCGATGAAATGAATCAGGTCATGGCTCTGAATATGGGTGGGGATGACTTCATATGCAAACCCTTTCATTTAGAAGTTGTTGTGGCTAAGGTACGGGCTTTGCTCCGACGTAGCTATGAAATGGTAGTTGAATCATCGGTATTGCAAGTAGGTCGTTTGCGCTTGGATTTGGCTCAGGCAGTAATATTGAGCGAAACCGCAGAGCCCATTGCCTTGACCCGCAACGAATTACTGATTTTAAGTTGCCTCATGGAACAACCCGGCTGCCCGGTATCCCGGGAAGAGCTCATGCGTCGCCTTTGGCAAGATGAGCATTACATTGACGATAACACCTTAACGGTGAACATTACGCGTCTACGTAAGAAGCTGGAAGAAGCCGGTTTTGAACATTTCATTGTGACCCGAAAAGGGTTAGGGTATCAGGTGGAGGATTGCCATGGATAAACTTCCTTTTCCCACGCGTGATTATGGAAAACGAATTTTAGCTCCGTTGGGCTTTTATTTGCTATGTTTTTTGGTTGTGTTTGTGATCTACGGGTTGTATCACATCAACACAGCTCCTGCTTTATATGCACTGATTCTGTGCAGCTTTTGTGGTTTCTTGTTTTTACTCCTCGATGCCCTGCTCTATTACAGACGTTATCAATACTGGTATGAAGCCGTTCAACAGAGAGACCCTTCTGCTTTCGTTTCGCTCAAAGAAAGAAGAAACGTGGAGGGAGTGTTAGCTCAGCAGTTATGGTTGTGTTTTCAACGCGAACAACAACAAGCAGAGCAAACCGAGGCTGAATTCGCCAAAGCAAAACGGTATTATACCTTATGGTCACATCAGATCAAGACGCCCCTTTCAGCCATGACCTTGTTATTACAAGAAGATCCTTTGTCTCGAGATGCCTTTTACTCGGAATTACAAAAAACCAGCCATTATGTCGATATGGCCTTACAGTATCAACGTTTGAGCGGCGAAAGCCACGATTTAGTGATAAAAGAGTTCTCCTTAGAACCCTTGGTGAAAGAGGCCATTCAGAGAGTCGCCCCTTTATTTATCCAACGCGGGTTATTTATTCAACTTCTGCCAATTACAGGAAGCATTATTAGCGATGAAAAGTGGTTGCTCTTTGTTCTGGAACAATTGCTGACCAATGCTGCAAAATATACCAACCAAGGTGGAATCACCATAGAGCAACCCGCCGATGGCGTTTTATGCATACGAGATACCGGCATTGGTATTCGCGCTGAAGATTTGCCTCGCGTATGGGAATGGGGATACACCGGATATAACGGACGTATGCAGCGCTACTCTACCGGTATTGGGCTATCGCTTTGTAAAGAGGCCTTGACCATGCTGGGACACCAGATTGAAATCCAGTCACAAGTGGGAGTAGGGAGTACGGTGACCTTGTGGCTAAACCAAAAGCGTCTTGACATTCGCGATTAGCGAACCTTACAAAGATGTAAGATTTCCGTCTTGTTTTGTAAGCTTCTTCGATGGTATAAGGTCACCTCTATGTGGTATCTTTTTCTTGACCCAGTATGGAAATCTTTGATGCAAAGGAAAGTGAAGACACTTGTCATTATTACAAGTTCAACATGTCAAGAAAATTTATACAACCCGTTTCGGCGGGCAGCAGGTTCAGGCCTTAAGCGATGTCAACTTCGAAGTTGAAGTTGGCGAGTTTGTAGCGATTATGGGGGAGTCCGGTAGTGGCAAAACCACGTTACTCAATATATTAGCAACATTAGATAAGCCGAGCGCAGGCAAAATTCTGCTCCTACAGCAAGATATGGCCGGTATTCCCGATGCCAAACGAGCCGCTTTTCGGCGGGATCATTTAGGGTTTGTCTTCCAAGACTTTAATTTGCTCGACACCTTTTCAGTTCGTGATAACATCCTGTTGCCCTTGGTATTGGCACGTGTCCCATTGGCTGAAATGGAGCTTCGTCTACAACCTCTGGCCGAGCAATTACAACTGCAAGGAATCTTACAGCAATATCCTTATGAAATTTCCGGTGGGCAAAAACAGCGGACCGCCATCGCTCGTGCTTTGATCACAAAACCCAAAATCCTGTTGGCAGATGAACCGACCGGTGCACTCGACTCCCGTACTTCTGAAAATCTACTGCAATTGTTCCGGCAGATCAATCAAAACGGGCAAACCATACTCATGGTAACGCACAGCACAAAAGCAGCCAGTCATGCCAACCGCGTTTTGTTTATCAAAGACGGCACGGTGTATCATCAGTTGTATCGCACTGAGCAACCCCAGGAGCAATTTTATCAGAAAATTGCCGATTCGCTGACTGTGTTATCCTCGGGAGGAAACACGTTATGATGAGCTTTTTTTCAAAAACTGCCTTTTCAACCATGCGGAAAAACAAGATGATCTACGTGCCGTTCCTGATCACCGCCTCACTGATGACCATGCTTTATTACATCTTAAGTTCTGTTCAGATTATGGTTGCCGAAAGTGGTATGTCCGGTAGGTTGAGCATGACCGAAATCCTGCGAGTGAGCCGTTGGGTAAGTGGTTTCCTTTCTTTGATTTTCCTCTTCTATATCAATAGCTTTGTCATGAAAAGGAGAGCAAAGGAATTTGGTTTGTTCAGTGTTTTAGGCTTGGAAAAGGGGCACTTGGCAAAGATTGTCTTTTGGGAAGTACTTTTTACCTTCGTTTTCAGTTCGGTCGTAGGAATCCTTAGTGGTGCTGTTTTGAGCCAGTTGATGTTTCTCTTATTACTTTATATTATTGGCATTCCCTCTTTGTTGCAATTTCGCATCCCCTTTCAAGCGGTGGGGGCGACGACGATCTTGTTTGCTGTGGGCTGG
>CAZAFY010000112.1:0-5186 GCA_964484445.1 uncultured Eubacteriales bacterium | reverse complement strand
CTACTTGGCTGGGCATTTGAAATTTTGGATCAGGCAAATACTTCTTCCAAAAAAGCGGGTTCGTCGCTTCAAGCCTTGCACAAAACGGACAAAGTTTTCGAATCAAGCGTTGTGAAATAATTCCGCTCAGGGTTGAAGTCAAAAGAAACGGTTCAACACCCATATCAAGCAAGCGAGTAATCGCCCCTGCCGCATCGCTCGTATGAAGAGAAGCGAAAACAAGGTGACCTGTTAAGGCTGCTTGAAAAGCAACTTCCGCAGTTTCTCGATCACGTATTTCTCCGATTAGAATTACATCGGGGTCTTGCCGCAAAATGGCGCGTAACCCTTTTGCAAAAGTTGCTTGGAGTTTATCGTACACCTGCATTTGCTGAATACCGGTTAGGTGAAACTCTACCGGATCTTCAATGGTCACGATATTAAGCGATTCGCGGTCAAGTTGTTGCAAAGCACTGTAGAGGGTTGTGGTTTTTCCGGAAGCTGTAGGTCCACAGACCAAAATCATGCCATGAGGACGATGGATGAGCGATTCAAAGGGGTTAAGGATGTCTTCCCTCATTCCCAATTCTGCTGGGGACGATAGAGATTGGTTTTTTCGCAGTAATCTTAAAACCACCTTTTCTCCATATAGCACCGGCAATGTGCTGACTCGAAAATCGATTTGTTCGTTGTTTAGCGTCTTTTGAAATTGACCGTCTTGAGGTAGGCGTTGCTGAGCAATATTGAGTTCAGACCAGATTTTTAAACGAGAAGCAAAATTCGCTTTTCTAGTTTCTTCGAACATTCGATACAAAGATAAGCTACCGTCAATTCTGAATCGGACCCGCAAGGCTCGTTCCAGTGGTTCGAAATGGATATCGGTTGCCTTTTTGGTAGCGGCTTGTTCTAAAATCTGTAAGAGTTCATCTTGTTCCTGTTCAACTTCCCACGGAAGAAGTTCAGGGTATGCGCTAGAGACCGGAAAGAGCGTTTGAAAGGTTGGAGCCGGACAATTATAGAGTTGTCGATACAGGCTTTGGAAATCCGAGCGAAGGATCAGGCAGAGTTCTGCGGTTAAGTTGAGTTTGTTTTCAACAGTTTGCCATAAAAGTACAGAAAAAGGGTCATCTACAGCGATTCGAATTCGATTCCCCTTCATAGAAAGAGGGAGGATTCGAAGTTTTGCAGACAACCCGGCATCGATCCAATGTAACAATTTCTGATCGATGATAAATTCACGATCTTCAAACAGTTCAAGGGATAAGATGAAGCTGATAAAAGCTTTGATTTCTGGTTCCTTCCATGGCAAACGCCGAAGCAAGAAATCTATGGCAGAATCTCCTTGATCATGGACCGCTATTCCGGCCAATTCTCCTTCTTCATCCAGGACATTTCTGGCCTGCAGTTGTTGAAGAAGATACAGAAAGGAGAACATAGGATTCCTCCTATTATTAGATTTTTGGCTTATTACGTTTTTTTAAGTTGGTCTCGTCTGGATCATCTTTCTCACTTGGATCCATTTTACGCCCGTATTTTCCTGGTTCTCTTGGCATAAATAGGAGCAAGATACCGATTGCAATCGTTTGAATGATGACAGGACCCCAATCTTCCGGAATAGTTCCTATGGAAACCAAATAAAGGCTAATGATGTTAGTGATAAAAGTGAAGACGAACATGCCAATGAACCAATATAACCAATTGGTTAGCGGTTTAACGAACTTGCGGAAAACCATATTGATTCCAATGGCACCAGCCAGCATAATGACGATTTGCGTAAAAATATCCATAGTATCATTCCTTTGCACAATTTCAGTGTTAGCTTCTGATTTTTTATGTTTCGGTTTCACCGATGCATAATCCTGCAAAGAAGATTGAAAAGAATGGGAAGACTCTAATTCGGCTTTTTGGTTGTGTGCGTATTAAGTTTTCAATAAAATCAATTGATTCAACGTATATAATTATACATAAAACAAAAATAAAAGCAAGAGCTTTTTTATAAATTTATTCGTCTTTTTTTATTGTTAAATTCTTCCTCGTCGTGAAGGAGTTCTTCGTGATTTATCGAACTTGTTTTAGGATGTTCAGATGAAAGGAGTTTTTTCATGTTACAAATCAAACATCTCAGTAAAACATATAGAAATGGCAAAAAGGCGGTAGATGATCTGAATTTACATGTCCTTCCCGGAGATATCTACGGTTTTATCGGTCATAATGGGGCGGGTAAAACAACGACTCTTCGAGCTTGTGTTGGTATTCTCACCTTTGATCAGGGAGAGATTCTAATCGATGGGCATTCTATTCAAGATGAACCGGTGCTCTGCAAAGGGAAAATGGCATTTATTCCGGACAATCCGGAAATTTATCCGTTCCTGACCGGGATCCAATATTTGACCTTGATCAGCGATATTTACGGGGTCAATAGTCAGGATCGACAAAAAAGAATCGAAGAATACGCTACCCGTCTTGAATTGTTCCCCAATTTAGGGGATCTGGTTTCTTCCTATTCCCATGGGATGAAGCAGAAATTGGCGATCATTGCAGCTTTGACCCATGAACCGAAATTATTGCTTTTGGATGAACCCTTTGTCGGGCTTGATCCTAAGGCAGCCTTTACGGTTAAAACGATCATGCAAGAATTATGTAATCGTGGAAGTTCGGTTTTCTTCTCTACTCACGTGTTAGAAGTAGCCGAAAAACTATGCAATAAAATCGCGATCATCCGTGGCGGATCATTGGTGGTTTCGGGATCTACACAAGAGGTTCGAGGGAATTCCAGTCTGGAAGAAGTTTTCCTGGAGTTGATTGATCATGACTAATATTAAAATTCTGACAAAACTCTATTATACCGGGGTGCTCGGTATCAATAAAATCCGTTACAGCAAAGACCCGACTGAAAAGCGTAATGCCCTAGCAATGGCGATTCTCATGGGTTTCTCTTTCGTGTTCCTTTTTGGGTATCTCTATAATTATTGTGTCGTCATAGCCGATGTCTATGGGGTTTTGGCTGGTTACTCTGTTGTCATTGCAATGATGATGGCCGGTGCTGGCAGTATGTGCTTTTTCAATACTATCCTCAAAGGAAGCAGCATGTTGTTTCGGGCACAAGACGATGACCTGCTGTTAGCGTTGCCGATCCCTCATCAGCAACTGATCTTATCGAAGCTATTGAACCTTTATTTGTTTAACTTCACCTTTGCTTCGTTTTTAATGCTACCTGCGACTCTTGTTTATGGTTTGCGTGCGGCAGCTTCTCCCCTTTTCTATCTACTCTCTGTCCTAGGTCTCCTTGCAGTCCCCATTCTACCCATGATTTTAGCTAGTGCCTTAAGCATTCTCATCGAAGTTTTTGCAGGAAATTTTCGAGGTAAGAATCTCCTAACCATTCTTCTGAGCTTGGTCTTTACTATTGCTATCATGGCGGCTTCCTTCTCTGCACAGAGCCTGAACATGGAGAAAGTGATTCAGATCATCGATCTTGTCATGGCACAAATCAATCAGATCTATCCATTGGCTGGCTGGTATGCACAAGCAGTTACAGAGCCTAATTTTGGACTTTTTGCGCTCTTCCAAGTTTTTTCCTGGGGTTTCTTTGCCCTATTTGCTTGGATTGTTGCAAAGTATTATGCTGTAATCAATGAGTTGTTGGCTCCTAAGGGACATAAAGGTGATTATCAAAGTCAGCAATTGAATCGCTCTTCTCAACTCAAGACCCTATATTTGAAAGAGTTGAAATTCTATCTTTCTAGCCCAATCTATGTGATGAATACTGGTATCGGTGCGATCATGATGATCGGTGCGGCCGGAATGTTGTTTCTGCAGAAAGATCAGATCTTTGCTACCATGGCGATGATTCCTGGGGGAATCACCAGAGTGCAGGCAATGGTTCCTGTAGCCATAGCATTTTTTGCGTCTTTAACTTGCACCACAGCTGTTTCGCTTTCCTTGGAGGGAAGCATGTATCCTATGTTAAAAAGCTGGCCCTTGGACCCCATGACGCTTTTCTACGGTAAGATTTTAGTGAATCTAACACTCTTGATTCCAGCGATTTTGATTTCCGTTCCCCTAGTTATGCTAACGGTTTCCTTGACCTGGTTCTATCTCTTTTTTGCTTTGCTGATTCCCATCTTAGCCGCTCTGGCGATTGCTCAAGGCGGTATCGTGGTCAATTTGCAGTTTCCGAAATTTGATTGGACAAGTCATGTGACTGTGGTCAAACAAAGCCTTGCGACCATGATCGCCATCTTTGGTGGCGGAGGACTGATGTTTATCGTGGCTCAACCGGTCTTACACATGCCTACCTCTCAATTATCATTCGCTGTCATGATTGCAGCTGCGGTTCTATTGGTCGTCAATTTCATCTTTTATTCTCTTTTGAAGCGATGGGGACGAGTAATGTTTTACCGAATCGGTCTCTAAACACACAAAAAAAAATCCTGACTCGTCCCAATGGGCAAGTCAGGATTTTTTTATTCTTTGATTCGTCTCAACAGGCTTTGTACCGGTATAGGTTGTTTGACCGGTAGAAAAACGCTCATTTGTGCATGGGGGGCAACTGCAATCTCTTGGCCGTCTCGATTCTGCATAGATTCCACCTTAAACAAGAACCGCTCCATTAGTGGTGTCAATATTTCTAAAGAATCGCCGATTTTGAAATTATTCCGCTGTTCGATCCAGATCCCTTCTGGGGTTGACTCGCGTACGATACCGACAAAATCGATGCTTCGGTCCACCGATGCTCCGGTGTAATTTTGTGCCTCTGCTCCCGGTTTCCCAAAATAAAAACCGGTGGTGAACTCGCGTGTCCCGGCTTTCTGGATTTCAATCATCCATTGCGGGTCATACTGATACGCATCAGGGTTTTGCAGATAGCGATCGATAGCCTGACGATAAACCCCAGTCACCGTAGCAACATAATGAAGGCTTTTCATCCGACCTTCGATTTTTAAGCCATCGATCCCGCTTTGCATTAACAATGGTAGATGCTCGATCATACAAAGATCTTTCGAGTAAAAAATTGCTGTACCCTCTTCCGATTCCTCAAGTGCGAAATATTCATTCTCACGATTCTTTTCCATGACTGCGTATTTCCAACGGCAGGCCTGGGTACAATCACCTGCGTTGGCATCGCGGCCGGTCAAAAAATTGGAAATCAGACATCGTCCGGAGTACGCCATACACATGGCACCGTGCACAAAGCATTCCAATTC
>CAZAFY010000111.1:0-5214 GCA_964484445.1 uncultured Eubacteriales bacterium | reverse complement strand
TCATGGCAGCGACCCTGAATGCGGCTCATGCCATTGGCTTGGGCCATGAGATTGGTAGCATTGAAGCTGGGAAATTCGCGGATTTTGTGGTGATGGATGCTCCATCGATTGAATATCTACCGTATCATTTTGCCATGGATCACGTGGCACAAGTTTATAAAAAAGGAAAAAGAATCCGATAAAGGCAGGTGAGCGAGATGTCATTTGCGTCTCAAGTTAAAGAAGAATTGGTGAGTCGCTGGGACTTTCGCGCCTGTTGTTATAAAGCCGAGTTAGCAGCGATCATTGATACGATTGGTAGCTTAAATCTTTCCAGTCAGGGATTGTCGTTGCACATGGCAACACAGAGTGCCAGGACTGCGAATCGTATTTATCGGCTGATTCACGAAAAAATGAAAGTGCCGGCTCAAATCTACACCAGGAAAGAAACTAGGCTAGGCAAGAAGAACAGTTTTTTAGTGGCAGTTCACGGGAAAGAAGACACTGAAAAATTGTTGTTAAAAATAGGCAAAGAAGGCAATTTAGGCTTGAATCACGACATTCCGGAGCAGTTATTGCAGTGGGATTGTTGTAAGCATGCCTATTTACGTGGAGTGTTTTTGGCTTCCGGATCGATTAGTGATCCCATGAAGAAAACGTATCATCTGGAAATGATTACCCACTGGCCGGAACACGCCGTGCAAATCTGCTCCCTTTTAGATCATCACGAATTGAATCCGCATATCGTAGAACGCAAAGGGAATCAGGTGATTTATTTAAAAGACAGCAATCACATCTCGGATTTCCTAACCATGATCGGTGCGATCAATTCGATGTTGAATTATGAGAACACCCGAGTGTTAAAAGAAACCCGAAACTCAATTAACCGAACTACCAATTGTGAAATGGCTAATTTGGACCGAACCTTGGAAGCTGTCATGGAGCAAAAGGCATATCTTCTTTGGTTACGCAGGCAGGGTGGATTTGCTAAATTGACCCCAGCCTTGCTGGAAGCTGCGGAAGGACGCTTGGAATATGGCGATTTGACACTAAAAGAGTTAGGATCAAAATTGGAAATCAGCAAATCAGCGTTGAATCATCGCTTACGAAAATTGCGAGAGATTGCTATAGAACTTGGTTGGAACGGTGTTCTGGAGTGGGAAGAGACAGAGAATGAAGAAATAGAAGATGAAGAAGTCGAAGATGAAGGGGCTAATTTATGCTAGAAATTGTATTGGGAACGATGTCTCATTGGCCGACGATCCAAGTTTTTTTACCCTTGGCTGCCGATGAAGATGATTACGTGAAGGATCTTTGGCCGGAGTGGATCGCTCATCCGGAAAAGGGTATGACCTTGGTCGCTCTTTGGGACCAACAACCCGTTGGAACGACCTACATTGCATATTCCGATGCTACAACCTGTTGGTTTCAAGGGATTCGTATCGATCCTCGCTTTCAAGGAAAAGGGATCGGACAAGCAATGTCAAAAGAAAGTGTAAAGTATGCCAGAGAAAGGGGTTTCAAGGTCGCTCGATGCGGTATCGACGGCGATAACCATATTTCACAACACGTGACTGCAAAAGCCGGATTCGAGATGACCTGTTATTATCGTGCTTATCTCAAACAGAATTTCCCTCTGCAAACGGGTCAAGCCCAGGGGGAGTGGCTACCGGCTGAGGTTTCGGACCTAACGTATTTTATCGAACTCCAAGAAGCTTCAGAAGTGACTCGAGAAAACGGAGGGTTTCTGTTTGCTTTCAATTTCTTTCCTCCGCAACTAACGCTAAGCCTGCAGGAAGAAGCGGTCCCCTGGGACGAACCACATTTCATGAAGTATGTTCAAGGTCAGAAAACCGTTGCCTATGCCGATGTCTTTTTTGGCGATGAAGAAGAACTACATGGAAAAGGATATTTGGTGCAAGGTGTGATTACTTCCTCTTCTGCAGATATCGAACAAGTTTGGGACGATTTAGAAGGATATTTACGCAAGGAAGAGCATCAGGGGATTTTGGTTTGGGCGCATGAGAAGGATCCCAGTGTGCCAATCCTTATTAAAAAAGGGTATCAATTATTGGAAGGTCAAGGGTTTCAAATCTGGGAACTGCAATTATAGACTGACTGGGATCTCTAGGAGGAGGTGACAAGGTTGGCTTCCTGGAATCTGTGGCATGGATGTCACAAAATCAGTGAAGGGTGTCAGCATTGTTATGTATATCGTAGCGATGCGCGTCATGGGGTGGACAGCTCTGAAATCCATCGGACTCAAAGTTTCGATCTCCCGATACGGCGTAATCGCTCCGGAGACTATAAAATTCCTTCTGGTGAACTCGTATATACGTGCTTTACCTCCGATTTTTTCTTGCCCGAAGCAGATGAATGGCGAAAAGAAGCCTGGAAGATGATTCGACAGCGTCCGGATTTGCGTTTCTTTTTTATAACTAAACGCATTGAGCGCTTTTCAGCCTGTATACCCGATGATTGGGGCAATGGATATGTCAATGTCGGCATAGGCTGTACTACTGAAAATCAAACGCGAGCGGATCAACGCCTGCCCATTTTTTTGGCTGCACCCATTGCGTTTCGGAGCATCATCTGCGAACCTTTGTTGGGACCTGTTAGCTTGGAGAAATATGTTTCACCCGCCATAGATCTGGTGGTTGCAGGCGGAGAGTCCGGTCCGGAGGCGAGACCGTGTGATTATGAATGGATTTTATCAATTCGGAACGTTTGTATACAGCAGGGAGTACCCTTCCATTTTAAGCAAACCGGAGCCAATTTCATCAAAGATAAGAGACAGTACAAAATTCCCCGTCCGCTACAACACAGTCAAGCTCATAAGGCAAATATCGATCTGATCATCCCCGGTAAGAGTCATTTTTTTGCAGAAAGAAACGAGGTATTGCCATGAATCTATTTGCTCAACGTATGTCTCAGTTGCAAGGAGAAGGGGCTTACAAGGTTTTAGCCCAAGCCAACGCCTTGGAAGCGGAAGGTCGTTCAGTCATTCACTTAGAAATCGGACAACCGAATTTTCCTACTCCTCAACATATCAGTGAAGTTGCTTTTCAGGCGATTTCTCAAGGTAAGACTGGTTACACTGCTTCCCAAGGTACGCTTGCCTTAAGAGAAGCGATTACCGAGTATTGTTTGCAACATAAAAAGGTGCATACGAATGCCAACGAAGTGGTTGTAACTCCAGGGGCAAAGCCGATTATTTTTTATACTATGTTGGCTTTAGTGGAACCTGGAGACGAAGTGATCGTGCCAAATCCGGGATTTCCAACCTATGCCTCTTGTGTCCACTTTTGCGGTGGGACCGTAAAGGATTTGATTCTTTCTTCAGAGAACCAATTCGACCCGGACCCGGACCAGCTATTATCGCTTTTGACACCAAAGACAAAGTTGGTCATTCTCAATAATCCGAATAACCCCACCGGAAGAAGAACCTCAAACGCTGTCATGCAACGCATAACGGAACTGATCCGAGATTATTCTGACGCCTACATATTATCTGATGAAATTTATGATCGTTTGGTTTTTGATCAAGAAGAAGAAGTGTTTTCACCGGCAACCGTGCCCGGTATGAAAGAGCGCACGATTCTGTTAGATGGTTTCTCGAAAACCTATGCCATGACAGGCTGGCGCTTAGGATACGGCGTTATGAATCCGCGTTTAGCGGAGGCTTATTCCCGCCTAATGGTCAATTCCAATGGTTGCACAGCTGCGTTTACCCAGGAAGCTGGGGTGGCGGCGCTTCGTGGTTCGCAAGCAGAAGTAGAACATATGAAACATGAATTTGCCAAGCGCTCGGTCTGGTTAGCAGATCAACTCAATCAGATGAAAGGTGTTCAATGTGTGATACCGAATGCCGCTTTCTACGTCTTTCCCAAAATTACAGCGACTGGAATCGACAGTGGGGTATTGGCAGATCGTATTTTGAACGAAGCCGGGGTAGCATGCCTGGACGGAGGCTCCTTTGGTTCCTATGGTAAAGGTTATTTACGGATGTCTACCGCTAACTCCATGGAAAATCTGCAAATCGCTGCACAACGATTAGCAGCCTTTTTTGAAAAATGTTAAGGAGGGTATAACAATGGCAAAGAAAAAAACAGTTCTTGATTTGGTGAAGATGAAAGAGAAGAAGGATCAGGTAGCCTGGGTGACGGCTTATGATTTCCCAATGGCTTCGTTTGCGGAACAAGCCGGTATGGATATGATCTTAGTCGGGGATTCCCTGGGGATGATTGTCTTGGGTCTCGATGGCACCAACCCTGTGACCATGGAAGATTGCATTTCTCACTGTAAAGCAGTACGCCGTGGAGCTCCGAACACCATGGTGATCGGAGATATGCCCTTTGGTTCTTATCAAATCTCGGTTCCCGATGCGGTCTACAACGCTTGTCGATTCTTGAAAGAAGCACAAGTTGATGCCGTGAAACTGGAAGGTGGAGTTCGAGTTAAAGACAAGATTCGTGCCATTGCCGATGCCGGAATTGCCGTTATGGGACATATTGGATTAACTCCGCAAAGTTCCGGTCAACTGGGTGGATTTAAAGCACAAGGTCGCACGGTGCAAAGTGCCCAAGCTGTGATTGAAGACGCGTTAGCAGTAGAAGAAGCCGGAGCCTTTTCGATTTTGGTGGAAGCGGTTCCGCCGGAAGTCACTGCTTTCCTTTGCGAGCGGTTGAGTATTCCTGTGTATAGCATTGGGGCCGGTCCTGCACATGGTCAACTTTTGATTTGTGGCGATATGCTAGGTTTGTTCCAAGCATTTACGCCGAAATTTGTCAAACGATATGCTAATGTTGCCGAAGTAGAAACCCAAGCCTTCAAGAGTTATATTCAAGATGTTAAAACAGGAGCATTTCCTGAGGACGAGCATGTATATCATGTGATCGAACCCATGGATGGATTCCAAAAACTGTTTGATCGTTATAAAAAAGTGTAAATGAACATAATAAAACGGCTTCGTCATTTTTTGACGAAGCCGTTTTATTATGTTTCGTTTTTACAACACTCGGTGACGGTCTCAATGAAGGCTTCGGTTGCCGGTGAAAGAGGTTGGTTTTTATGATAAACCAAGTAAAGCATGCGATTTAAAGAATCGGAATGCATCTCAAAAGTCAGCAGATAATTCATCGCTTCAAAATCCTTCGCGGCTCTTTTTGAAACAATGGAAACCCCTAACCCGTTGCGTACCCCTTGCAAGATGCTCTCAGTGCTGTGTAGTTGAAC
>CAZAFY010000110.1:0-5226 GCA_964484445.1 uncultured Eubacteriales bacterium | reverse complement strand
GTTTTATGAGTGCTCGAACCACGGCTCCTGCAGCCAACATCCCTGCCACCGGTGGAACAAAGCTCAGGCTTCCGGGTGGTTTTCGCGCGCCTCGGGATTCTGCTTCTCTTTCCGGTTCGATTTCTATTTCCGGTTTCAGCTTGGGACCCGGAGAATATAAGACTTGAAGACCTTTCTCGATCCCCTCTTTCCTTAATTTCAACCGAACTTTCCTTGCTAAAGGGCAATCGTGGGTTTTAGAGATATCGGCTAAGCAAAAGTTTTCCGCTGTGAGTTGGTTGCCGGTGCCCATAACGCTTAAAACAGGAATCTTTCGCTTGCCTGCTTCCAACAGCAGCGCCACCTTGGCGTCGACCTGATCAATGGCATCGATGATATAATCCGGAGACTCCTGAAGAAACGTATCAACATTGTCCGGCGTGATCCATTGTGTATAAAGGGTGACCTTACATGTAGGGGAAATGTCCATAATCCGGGCTTTAGCAACTTCAGTTTTGTAGTGCCCAACGGTGGAATGAAGCGCAAAAAGTTGACGATTCAAGTTGCTTATTGAGATGACATCCCCGTCGATCAGGATCAAATGTCCCACACCAACGCGCACCAAGGCTTCAACTGCATAGGAACCGACACCACCTAAACCTGCTATCATAACGCACTTTTTCGCTAATCGGTCTACACTTTCTCTTCCGATCAACATCTCGGTCCGACTGCTGAAATGTTCATTATTCATAATTTATTCCCCCAATATGATACGATAACGACACAATTGACCCTTGCATGTGATAAGGATATGCGCTACAATACAGCATACAAACAATACGATGTAAAGGTGACTACTATGCAATCATTTCGCTCCGGTAGGAAGACTATCCTGCTGGGTTTTTTGCTCCTCTTTGGTATTTCAGCATTGATTACGCTTCAGAGCAAATTCCATAATGCAACCGCATATGACCTCTTAGAGGATCCCCTCTTTGAAAATGCTTGTTTTATTGGAGATTCTTTTACCAATGGGCTAAAAACCTACACCAAGCTCGATGCTTATTTCATAGAGGAAGTAGGGATGACTTTGGCGAAAGGTTTGCAAAGGCTACCGGAACTCGATGCCATGGATCCCAGTCGCTTTTTTATTCTCCTGGGAATCAATGACCTTGGGCATGGCTACAGTACTGAAGAATTTTTAGAACAGTATCAACAGATGATCCAGGCGATTGAAGAACGTTTCCCAAAAGCACCTATTTATCTGCAAGCCATTGCTCCGGTCACAGCCACCCGTTCGACCGAAGACCCGGCTCACAGTAATGAAAAAATCACCGAATTCAATAAAGCCATTAAAGAGTTCGCAAAGCAAGAACAAGTGAAATTTTTAGACCCCTGGAGCGTTCTTAAAGAAGAAGGAGCTCTTCGCGCCAGTGAAAGTTACGATGGCCTTCACCTGGAATACCCCGCATATTTCATTTGGTTAGAGCAAATCAGACAACTCGCTCGATAAATCAACGTTGCAAAGGAGGTCGCTATGAACAGACCGGAAAGTTCTCTGCAGCTTCATCGCCGCAGAATGACCCTCATAAAAAGTATTTTTATTCTCTTGATCACGCTTGCTCTTTTTGCGGCTTTGATCACGAGTTTCATTACCAACAAGACCCCATGGAGACTGGACAGAAACAGCCCTTCCGTGGTTGCAGAATCCCACCTCAATTTACGGTGGGTTGACGAGGTTCTGCTCCCCAGTGGTCTCGGTACTATTGATGACACCGGTACGATTACCTCTTGGATCCACACCAAAACCTCAGGAACAGTTCTGAGTATTGCGGCCGATCAAACCACAAAGAGCTCTGCCAGTATCATTTTGAAGGAATATTCTATGTTTGTCTACGCAGACCAAGCCCACCAGATCTGGCTGCACCGTGGACAAAAAAGTTTACAAGCTTATAGCGAGACTAGCACCGTGCTTTGGGAGCAACGCTTTCCCACTTGGACTGAATATGCATGGGCTAGTGACGATGGCTACGTTTTGGTATTGAGCCTTATCAATGATACCGAGTGGAAAGTTTCCCTGATCAGCAATCAAGGCACCTTGTTATGGGAACACAATACGCCGCAACACATGATCACCGGTGCCAAAATCGCACCTCAAGGGAAAGGGGTCTTGCTCACAACTCGCTCCCAGCAAGCACCCTACGTCACTGAGTTTGTTTTACTGAACGAAAATGGTTTGGTGCTCGACAGCATAAGCATGCCGGCAACCGCTTTACATAGTTCCGCTTTGCATACCGACGGCTTATCGGCTGTGGTTTCTACCGATCAGGATTTATACTTTCTGAAAGATCCCAAGCAGCAAACCATCTCAACTTCATCCCTACTTCCTACCGCAATAACTTCTACGACTCCCCCACCATCGGAAACCGACGAAACCGAACCCACGGAAGCAAAATTGACCTTACCGGCGCCAATCACATCCTTGGTCATGGCAGAGAAGACCAACAGCGTCATTGCTGCCTGCTGGGATGATGTCAACAAGAGCGGTTGGTTGGTTTATGTAGACAAAAACAATCAAATCGTGTGGAGTGAACCTTTGTTAGAAAAACCCTTTCTTTTGGGAGTACATCCTTCCGGCTTTGCCATTTACGGCGGGGGCAATAGTCAACTATTCACTTATACCAATCAGGGAGCCGTGATTTGGAAACACACCGTAACGGAAAAAAACCTGATCGATTTCGCCTTTTCACCCAATGGTGAATTTATTGCCGGTCTGGACAGTAACGGAAAACTCATTCTCTGGCAAGTTCCTTAAACGAAAGGATGCGAAAGTTCATGACTGACTCCTTGCTCAAAAGTTATAACTGGGTAGATGGCGTTATTGTATTGATGCTGCTTATCGGGGCTTTTAGAGGGTACCGATCAGGGTTTTTACGAGCAGTCATCGGTCTTGGCATCACCATTGGTGGTATTGTCGCCGCCATCCTTTATCATCCCCAAGTTGCTCTCTGGCTTAATGATTTATTCAAATTACAAGAGAAAATCGTCACCTATCTCACTCCGAAGATCACCATACCAACGATGCCAATTTCGGAAGCCGATCCAATTGGCTTCTTGGCTGAGCATGTTTTAAAATTGAAATTACCCCAGGCTACGCTTGACTATTTACGTGAAAGTGTTGAGTCTTTAGGGAAAATCAATGTTCAGTCCATGGCAGGAAATTTAAGTGAATTGGTTGCAACGCTTTTGGCTACACTGCTGATCAATGCCCTTGCCTTTTTTACCATCCTCGTCGGCATCCATTTGGCTGGAAATCTACTCTTATTCTTTCTGCGTCATATCTTACGCGTAGCAGGAAGTTTACCGGACAGAATCTTCGGTTTGGCCGTAGGAGGATTGCAATCCGCTGCGATGGTTGTAGCTGTACTTGCATTAATCGTACCGATCCTTGCATCTGGCGGTCAAACCTCCATTGCTGAAGCAGTTTCCGAGTCGATGCTGGCGGATTATTTGATGAAACTCTATTATTCGGTTCTTACTATATTTTCCTAAAGGAAGGTAGCGATATGGCAGACTATCTGATTGGTGACATCGTAAAAATGAAAAAAGGGCACCCTTGTGGCGGAGACACCTGGGAGGTTCTGCGTATTGGCATGGACTTCCGCATTCGTTGTCAGACCTGTGGACATAGCCTACTGATTCCTCGCAGTAAATTCGAAAAATCGGTCAAAACCGTTTTACAACGGGGAGATGTAACAAAAACTGCTCAAAACCGCCCACTTTTTGACCTAACCCCGCCCGAAAAAAAAGAATAACTTCTATTTGCAAGGTTGCAATTTCCTTTTACATGTGATACAATTTCTTAGTTCCCCCGCTCTGCCAAAGGCGGAGCCGTTAGTCCGGGGGGGAGGAGGTGAATGGAATGAATCATTACGAATTGATGTACATCATGGTTCCTACCTTAGAAGGCGAAGCCTTGGAGGCCGTGATGACGAAGGTCACCACATTGATCGAGTCGGTCAATGGCACCATCACTGAGGTGAAGAAATGGGGTAAACGACGTCTCGCATATGAAATCAACGATATTAAAGATGGTTTCTATGTAGTTGTTACCTTTGACACAGATCCCAGTACCATTACTGAAATCGATCGCGTTTTGAAGCTTACTGAAGAAATTTTACGTTTCATGATTACAAGAGACGAAGATTAAGAGAGATACGGAGGAATGAGCGATGGTTAACCATATCGTTTTAGTCGGACGTCTCACCCGAGACCCCGAAATGCGTTATACCCCCAGCGGTGCTTCGGTAGCCCGTTTCACCTTGGCTGTTGACCGCAATCGTAAAGGCCCCAACGGAGAACGTCAAACTGATTTTATTCGTTGCAGTATCTGGAATAAGCAAGCTGAATTCGTCATCAACTACGTGCAAAAAGGCCGACTGGTCGCTGTAGAAGGGTCCTTACGCATTGACAGTGTAACCCAACCCGATGGCACCCGCCGTGATTATGTAGAGGTTTCCTGCAATTCCATAACCCCCTTGGATCGACCCAAGGATACCGGTATGGATAGCGGTGAGATCCCAGGTGATATACCTTACGAATCCTATGAAGGTAGCAAGTCCGGTAAACAAGCTCAAGAGAGCGACGACGACGTACCTTTCAATTAAAAATCAACTGAACATATAAAGGAGATAAGATCCATGGCTGACTTCAATCGCAATCGCAATCGCGATGCTGATGATAAAAATGAACGCCGCTCCAGAGGGCGCAAGCCCCGCCGCCGCGTTTGCAGCTTCTGCGTAGATAAAGTCGAACAAATCGACTACAAAGAAGTTGATCGTTTACGTCGTTTCCTCACCGAGCGTGGTAAGATTTTACCCCGTCGTGTTTCCGGAAACTGTGCAAAACACCAACGCAAATTAACACAAGCTATTAAGAGAGCAAGAATTGTTGCTCTGTTGCCTTTCACAACCGAATAATTCTTGAACCGCCTAGAATCAAAGCTGGGCGGTTTTTTGTTTGGTTCTAAACCTTTATTGACGAAAAGAAAAACATCGGCTAAAATGGAGTGTCCTACTTATGAACTTCTTATGAAGTCCACCTGAAAGCAGGAACCGCAAACCCCTAGAGCGAAATTATTAGAGTGTTACTCTTGAAAGGTGGTGAGGCTTTGAATCGTGCTTACCCAATCCGCTCGTTGACCGAAGGTGCAACCATGAGCGGTGTGTTTATTCTGTTGGCCATCATAAC
>CAZAFY010000109.1:0-5411 GCA_964484445.1 uncultured Eubacteriales bacterium | reverse complement strand
CCGCCGAAGTCTTTCAAGCTCATATTGTTCAGGGGAAGCCCTTGGAAAAATATATTGTAAAATCCGAAACGGCCACTTGTGCGGATGACACCTTCTTTGATAAACAAGTTCGTATTGTATTGGCTCGTTGTGGAGCGATTGATCCAGAAAACTTGGAGGACGCATTGGCCATGGATGCCTATAAGGGCTTGGAAAAGGCCTTGACCATGCAGCCGGCTGACGTGGTTAATGAAGTTTTGCAAAGCGGCTTAAAGGGTCGTGGCGGAGCTGGGTTCCCTACGGGATTAAAGTGGAAATTTGCAATGAACTCACCGTCTGACCAAAAATATATGATTTGTAATGCAGACGAAGGTGACCCCGGCGCCTTTATGGACCGTTCGGTTCTGGAGGGAGATCCTCATTCCGTTTTGGAAGGCATGATCATTGGTGGTTATGCCATTGGCGCCAGTGAAGGCGTGATTTATGCACGAGCCGAGTATCCTATTGCTGTCAAACGATTAGAAATTGCCATTCATCAAGCAGAAGAACGAGGATTCTTAGGGAAAAATATTTTAGGTTCCGGATTTGACTTTCATATCAAAGTGATGCAGGGAGCAGGCGCTTTTGTTTGCGGTGAAGAAACTGCGCTGATGGCTTCGGTGGAAGGCCAAAGAGGAATGCCGCGTATTCGCCCGCCATTTCCAGCAGAAAAAGGCTTATTCGGAAAGCCCAGTAACATCAACAATGTGGAAACATTGGCTAATATTGGCTGGATTTTACGCAATGGGGCTAAAGAATTCACTAAATATGGCACTGAAAAGAGCAAAGGAACCAAAGTATTTGCTTTGGCAGGAAAAATCAAACGAGGTGGCTTGGTGGAAGTGCCCATTGGCATGACCATTCGCGAAGTCATCTATGATATCGGTGGAGGCTCCTCTTCGGGCAAACCGGTCAAAGCGGTTCAATTGGGCGGACCTTCCGGTGGATGTATTCCGGAAAGTTTATTTGATACTCTCATTGATTATGACACCCTTTCCGCGACCGGAGCAATCATGGGTAGTGGCGGTATGATTGTTATGGATGAAGATAACTGTATGGTAGACATCGCCCGCTACTTCTTGGATTTCACTCAGAATGAAAGCTGTGGTAAATGTACCTTCTGCCGTGTTGGTACTAAACGCATGCTGGAAATCCTGACCCGAATCACCAAAGGCAAAGGCAAAGAAGGTGACATCGAGGCGTTAGAAGTCCTCGCCGAGCAAGTACGTAAAAATTCGCTCTGTGGTTTAGGTCAAACAGCACCGAACCCGGTGTTGACAACCTTGCGTTATTATCGGCACGAATATGAAGCACATATTAAAGAGCAGAAATGTCCGTCCCTGCAATGCCGCTCCCTGATTTCTTATCGAATTGATCCGGTGCTTTGTACCGGTTGTACTATTTGTGCGCGCAATTGTCCGGTTCATTGCATCAGTGGCGAAGTGCGCAAGACCCATGTTATAGATCAAGATATTTGTACCCGCTGCGGAACTTGTAAGGCTGTTTGCCGATTCGGCGCCGTGATTGTGGAGTAAGGAGGAAGACGATGAGTACAGTACATTTCACCATCAACGGATTGCAATGTGAAACTGAAAAAGGCACCTCTGTTTTGCAGGCCGCATTGGCACACGGCATTGAGATTCCGAATTTGTGTAAAGACCAACGTATGGAGGCCTTTGGAGCTTGTATGTTGTGTCGTGTGGAAATCGATGGAGCACGAGGCAACCCTTTAGCGTGTGCTACCCCGGTAACCGAAGGCATGGTCATTCGCAGTGAAACCGATGCCGTCAATGAATCGAGACGGGTTTGCTTGGAGCTGTTATTATCGGAACATACCGGTGACTGCGTAGCCCCCTGCACCATGACTTGTCCAGCACATATTGATGTGCACCATTATATTGAACATATCGGCAACGGGGAATATGAAAAGGCCTTGCAACTGATCAAACAACAGAACCCCTTGCCATCGGTTTGCGGACGTGTTTGCACCAAACCCTGTGAAGACGAATGTCGCCGAAACTTGGTGGATGAGCGGGTTGGGATCAACAACTTGAAACGGTTTGCTTCAGACTATGACCGTTTGCACGGCCCCTATATTCCGGAAATTTCATCTGCCAGCGGTAAAAAGATTGCCGTGATCGGTGCCGGTCCTTCCGGGTTATCGTGTGCCTATTATTCAGCCATCTTCGGCCACAAAGTCACCGTCTTTGAAAAACATGCGAATCCCGGCGGCATGTTGCGTTATGGCATTCCATCGTATCGTTTGCCCCGAGAAATCTTGGATTTTGAAGTCGGCATCATCGAAAAGATGGGTGTGGAGTTCCGCTATGGAGTGGAATTCGGCAAGGATATCGATTACAAGAAATTAAAAGCTATGGGTTATGACGCAATTTTCTTAGGCGTTGGTTCTCAAAAAGGATGGGATCTAGGGTGTGAAGGTGAAGATCGTTGTAGCCGAATTTACACAGGTGTAGATTTCTTGGAACGGGTTGAGAAATACAACGATATTGATTTCACCGGGTTGACCGTTATGGTCGTCGGTGCCGGTAATACGGCTATTGATGCTGCCCGTACTTCGGTTCGTTTGGGAGCGGAACATGTTCAAATTATTTACCGTCGTGGACGTGCTGAAATGCCGGCTCATCCGGAAGAAATCCATGCAGCCGAACAAGAAGGCGTGGAGATGGTTACCTTGACCAACCCCAAAGCCGTGGCTATGGATGGAGAAACGATTGCCGTAACCTTGATCGATATGGCACTCGGAGAACCCGATGCCTCCGGTCGTTGCCGTCCAGTGCCGATTGAAGGTTCGGATCATCTTTGCATGGCCGATATCGTGATTGCGGCTATTGGTCAAACCCAAGATTTATCGTTTATCAATGATGAATTTCAATTGAAGACCAACCGAGGCACGATTGTTGCCGACTCCAACACGACCCAAACCAATCTCCCCGATGTATTTGCCGGTGGCGATGCCGTTACCGGACCTGCTACAGCGATTCAAGCAATCGCAGCCGGGGCAAAAGGGGCTCGAGCGATTGACCGTTTCTTCAATAATCAACCTTTGCCGAAAGCAGAATATGATCATGTGATGGGCAAGAAAATCCAAGATGTTTCTCCGATTTATTATGAAGGAGAAGTTAAAAAGGAAAAACAACGTCCGGCAGAATTGGAACCCAGCGTTCGGATTAAGGGCTTTTCAGAAGTAGAATTGACCTTTACCGAAGAACAAGCCAAAGCCGAAGCCTTGCGGTGCTTAAAATGCGGTTGCGGTGATGCCTTGGATTGTCAACTACGAAAGTACTCCACCAAATATGATGCAAATCAGTTTGCTTTTGAAGGTGAGAAGCATGCAAAACCGCTCGATACCAGTCATCCGGTATTTGTGCGAGATCCCAAAAAGTGTATTCTTTGCGGAACTTGCGTGCGGGTTTGCCGCGATATCGCTGGTGTTAATATGATTGGGTTCCTTTACAGAGGGAGCGGTACTGAAACCGTACCCTACTTACCCGGCATGATGACGGGCGAAAAGTCTTGCGAAAACTGTAGACTTTGTGTTGAAGCGTGTCCCACCGGAGCCCTTCTCTTTAAGTAACTTTGTTCTGTCAACCATAATAGAGAAAAGGCAAGCCTTTCAAGAAAGGGTTGCCTTTTTTGTTATTCCTTTTTTTGTGCGTTTTGCCAAGCCAAGGCAAAAGCAGAAACACTTTCTTTCTCGATTCTCTTCGCTTGTTCTTGCTCAAAACGTTTGATCTCTGATTTGCTGGCTTGCTGTTTGTTTTCTGCTAACATTTGATTAAAGCGGTCATACTTCTCGCGGAAACCACACTTGCAGGTATAGATTTTCTTTTCACCTTCACCAACAACTTCAAGCTTTTTATGACAGGTCGGGCAGCGAGCATTGCTCAAGTAGGATACATTTTGACGGTAGCCACATTCTCGGTCGGGACAAACCAACATCTTACCTTTTTTGCCGTTGACTTCCAAGAGGAATTGTCCACAACTGGGGCAACGGGTGCGGGTCATATTGTCGTGATGATATTCTCCCTGTGCAATCTTTACAGCTTCGACCAAGCGCTTTGTGTATTCTTTCATTTCGGCCAAGAAGAGAGTGTCCTTAAGCTTGCTCTTGGCAATCAGCGTCAATTTCTGCTCCCATTGCGCCGTCAAAATCGGAGATTTCAAGTCGGGAGGAGCCAATTTTAACAATTGTTCGCCTTTGCTTAAAGGATAAAACTCTTTGCCGCGTCGTTCACAGTAATTAGCAGAGAGTAAGCGTTCAATGATTTCTGCTCGAGTTGCAGGGGTACCGATTCCGTTGGCTTCTTCCAGAACATTGCGTAATTGTTGATCTTGCACAAACCGTCCTGGGTTTTCCATGGCAGTCAGTAACGTTGCCTCGGTGTAGCGTTTGGGAGGTTTTGTCATGTGTTGATCTAAGCGGACTTCCTGAACCGGTAGAGTTTGTCCTTGTTGCAAGGGAGGTAAACTCTGGTCTTTATCCTCGTCTGCGTTCTCGTCCTCATCATCACTGCTGAACAGCTGTGCATCATAAATGCCACGCCAACCGGCACTCACTGAAATCTTACCTTTTGCTGTAAACGTTTCTCCGGCGATTTGTAGCTGAACTTCAGTTTGATCATAAACAGAGTCTTCCGATAAAACCGCTAAAAATCGGCGCACGACCAAGTCATAGATACGTTTTTCGTCAGCAGTGAGAGCATTCCAATTCAAGGGCTGCTCGGTAGGGATGATGGCGTGATGATCGCTGACTTTGGCATCGTTGACAAAGCGTTGTTTGCCGGTAAAAGAGCGGCGCTGTAAAGGTGCTGCAATTTTACCGTAGGCGGCGGAAGCGGTTAGTGCCTTGACCCGAATCAGAAGAGTAGGAAGAATATCGCTGCTCAAATAGCGGGAGTCTGTTCGGGGATATGTTAAGAGCTTATGGGTCTCATAAAGGCTCTGCATCAGATTTAGGGTTTGTTTTGCCGAAAAAGAGAAGCGACGATTCGCATCGCGCTGTAATTCGGTCAAATCATACAACAGGGGCGGTGCTTCTCGCTTCTGTTCCTTCTTGAGACTGGTGACCTTGGCTTGTCGTGAGAGATTGCATTTTCTTTGCAACTCTTCTGCATGGGTGCGATCGGATATACGAGTTTGGTTTTGTCGGTTGCGATACAATGCCTGAAATTCAGAAAGTTTGGCTGTTAGTGTGTAGTAGGGCACCGGCTGAAATCGGCGAATCTCTTCTTCACGCGCAACGATCATTTCTAAGGTGGGGGTTTGTACTCTGCCGGCGGATAATGAAGCTTGATATCGGCAGGTTAAAGCTCGACTGACATTGAAACCAACCAGCCAATCGGCTAACGATCGTGCTTGTGCGGAGTGATACA
>CAZAFY010000108.1:0-5413 GCA_964484445.1 uncultured Eubacteriales bacterium | reverse complement strand
AGATAACCTCTGTTCTGTGGGTCTTTTTCTTTTTGCGCACCAAACCGTCCGATTTTACATGGCCTCCTGGCTTACTTCGAAGGCAGTATTGCCTTCGGAAGGAGGCATAGAAAATGAAACTCCAGCAAAAAGAGGCAATTCAGAATCTACGAATGGAAGGTCAAAGCTATACTAAAATAGCCTTCATTCTTGGTATTTCAGAGAATACGGTCAAATCCTATTGTCGAAGAAACAATCTAAAAGGCTTTGTCTTAGTATCACCGGATCCGGTGACCGTGATCTATTGTCGGCAGTGTGGATCGATAGTCAAACAGACACCAGGGAAGAAGCAAAAACAGTACTGCGAAGATAAGTGCCGTATGGCGTGGTGGAATGCACACCCGGAGGCGGCAACTAGAAAAAGTGTCCAGAGGTTTACCTGCAAGATTTGCGGCCGGGATTTTCAATGTTACGGGAAACGCGTGAGAAAATACTGTTCGCGTTCCTGCTATGGTAAATCAAAGGCGGTTCGGCCATGAACAAGGAACAAGCAATCCTTCACTACCGAATTGCTATTGCGATTTTTCAGAAATGGCTTGATCAGGGAATGATCAACGAGGTCGAATTCGTAGAAATAAAAGCTCTTATAGCGGATAAATACAACCTAGCAAAAGGCAGCATTTATCGCTGAAAGTCGTTGCAATTTACGCGGTTTAGAGTGATATATGTAACTACGAAAGGAGCGTGAAATGTTAAAAAAGAGAATTACAAAGCATGAGATAGCCAAATTTGTGATGCCATCTCTTTTGAAGGTCGCTGCTTACGCGAGGGTATCATCAGGAAAGGATGATATGCTTCATTCACTCGCTGCTCAAGTGAGCTATTACAGTAACCATATCCAACAACATACCGGCTGGATTTACGCCGGCGTTTATGCCGATGAAGCTTGTACAGGGACAAAGAAGAGCAGACCTGAATTTAAACATCTGATTGAGGACTGCCGAAAAGGAAAGATCGATCTTGTTCTAACAAAGTCAATTTCTCGTTTTGCTAGAAACACGGTTGACCTTTTGGAAGCGGTGAGAGAACTGAAAGACCTGAACGTAGATGTGTTCTTTGAAGAACAGAACCTCCACACCATGAGCGGGGATGGCGAACTTATGTTGGCCATACTTGCTAGTTATGCTCAAGAGGAAAGCCTGTCAGCAAGTGAGAATCAAAAGTGGCGAATAAGAAATAGCTACAAGGAAGGTAAACCTTCCAATCACATAAGCATTTTAGGCTACGAGAACACTAAAGGGGTTTTGACAATCATACCAAAAGAAGCGGAAGTAATTAGAATGATACACACCGATTACCTTTCCGGTATGGGAAAAAATGCGATTATGAGAAAGCTCATGCGACTAGAAATACCAACAAAGCATGGGGGAAAATGGTGTGAAAGCAGTATTGAAAAAATACTCAAAAACGAAAAGTATGTAGGGGACATGCTTTTGCAGAAAGGATACTTGGAAGACCATCTAAGTAAACTCTGGAAACGAAACAATGGTGAACTTCCGCAGTATTATATTGAAAACCACCATGAACCAATCATCGACCGAGATACTTATGATGCGGTGCAAAAGAAAATCGCGAGCCACGCAGTTAGAACGACTCAAAGACTAGCAAGGCCTCGGGATGAATTCTTTGGAATCATCCATTGCCAACGTTGCGGGGCGCATTTTAGAAAGAAGACCTATGCTTACGGAACAAAATATGCTAAAGATTCATGGACATGTTCGACTTTTATAACCTACGGTAAGGGGCATTGCCAGGCAAAACGCATACCGGAGGATATCCTAAAGGAGAAATCTGCAAAAGTGCTCGGGCTACAAAAATACGACCCGGTCGCATTTGCAGACGTAATAAAAGAGATTACGGTACCAGACAATGGCATGCTGGTTTTCACATTCAAAGACGGTAGAAGAAGACAGGTTCTTTGGGAAAACAGATCACGTCGTGAAGGCTGGACGGATGAAATGAAAGCAGCTGCTAAGGAGAGAGCAAGTCGAGGTGGCCGTGATGTATAACTCAAGTGTCAGGATTATTCCTGCAACGATAAAGAGAGGTTCATCAAGTAGCTCGTTTTCAGATAACAAACGACGCGTAGCTGCTTACGCTAGGGTTTCCACTGATAGTGCAGAGCAGCAAACCTCGTATGAGGCCCAAGTTGACTACTACACAAAGTACATTAAGGAACGTCCTGACTGGGAATTTGTCAAGATCTACTCAGATGAAGGTATTAGTGCAGTGAACACAAAAAAGCGGAATGGATTTAACCAAATGGTAGCTGACGCTTTGGCCGGAAAGATTGACCTGATCGTTACGAAATCCGTCAGCCGGTTTGCCAGAAACACTGTGGACAGCCTTTCCACTGTTCGAAATCTCAAAGAAAAGGGCGTTGAGGTGTATTTTGAGAAGGAAAACATCTACACCTTTGACGGTAAAGGTGAGCTATTAATCTCCATTCTTTCAAGTTTGGCGCAGGAAGAATCTCGAAACATTTCCTCTAACGTAACTTGGGGGCAACGCAAACGATTTTCCGACGGCAAAGTCAGCATGCCGTACAAACGGTTTCTGGGCTTTGAAAAAGGGGAAGATGGAACCCCCAAAATCGTGGAAAAGGAAGCGGAAATCGTCCGCATGATCTATGGGATGTTCATGGAAGGTAAAACCCCTTCCGCGATAGCAAAACAGCTTACGGAAAAGGAAATCCCAACGCCAGGAGGTAAAACAAGATGGCAAACCAGTACGGTAGATTCCATACTAACCAATGAGAAATACAAAGGGGATGCACTACTGCAGAAGCGCTTCACGGTGGATTTTCTAAGTAAGAAAATCAAAGACAACGAAGGTGAAGTACCGCAGTATTATGTAGAAAACAGCCACCCAGCAATCATCGACCCAGACGAATTTGATGCGGTGCAAGGAGAGATGGAACGCAGAAAGAAACTAGGGCGGCGTATCGTCTGTCAGAGTCCACTGTCAACGAAAGTAGTTTGTGGCGAGTGCGGCGGATTTTATGGTGCTAAGATCTGGAACTCCAATTCAAAATACCGCAGGGTGATTTGGCAGTGCAATGAGAAATATAAAGGCGAATCAAAATGCTCGACCCCCTATGTTACGGAAGACATTGTAAAGCAAAAATTCATAGATGCATTTAACTCGCTTCTCAGTTTTCGCGATGAACTGATCGCTAACTGTCGATTAGCACAGAGAGCGCTCTGCGATAGTGCAAAGATAGAAGCCGAACTGAAGGAACTTAAGCGCGAGATTGAGGTAGTGGCTGATTTATCAAAAAGGGCGATCCAAGAAAACGCCCACAAGGCATTTGATCAAGAGGAATGGAGGAAGACGAATGATGGGTATTTAAAACGGTACCGAGAAGCTTCAAAGCGCGTTACCGAGCTAGAAGAACTGAAACGGGAAAAGCAAAGCAAAAATCATTTCCTCGAGCGCTTTATTTCAAATCTTGAAGCGCAGAGCGACATGCTTGATGAGTTTGATGAAAGACTATGGCGGGCTTCGATTGAAACAGTCACCGTGATGCCAAATGAGCGCATGGTATTTCGCTTTCAGGATGGAACTGAAATAGAAGGCGTCAGAGTAAAACTGGCATAGCTTAATCGCTAATGGGTAAAAACCCCTTCGACATAGAGTATTCGATACCTGCAAGAAAGAAGACAGACATGTCCCCAGAACGGTTGACTTCAATATGATCTAATACTTGTAGGAGCGGGTTGCTATGGAAGGCCCATATTATCAATTATTGAATCATATTGGCGACTTGAAGACGGATTATAATTCGTATATGAAAACCTCGCCAATTGACTGTATTGTGTCATTATTTCGATTTTTTATATTAAGGTATAGACATTGCATTAAATCTCGTACTATTATATAAGAAAGCCGTGCATATGATAATATCTGACAACAGCACCTATATGGATCGTTTGTGTCAGTAGAAAGGAAGGTTAAACATGAAAGCGGCAATAACAGGAGGCGCGGGGAGGCAAAGCCTTGCAACGATTTTCGATTTAGTAGATAATTCTGACGTCGAAAGGATTCTATTAATTGATGCCAATGAGGAGGCACTCAAATTGCGTCGAGATAGAATCAACTCACCGAAGGTCGACATTAAGGTCGTAGATATAACTGATGTAAATAAGTTGTCGGATGCTTTGATAGGTTTCAACGTTGTATTGAATGGAAGCTCTCATGTATTCAATATGAATGTCATGAATGCTTGCTTGGAATCTAGAACCAATTATACTGATTTCGGCGGTCTTTTTCATTGGGCGAGAGAACAGCTAAAGCGGCATGATGATTTTAAAAACGCGGGAATCACCGGTATTGTTGGATCTGGCAGTGCTCCGGGAATAGTAAACGTGCTCGCTAAATATGCAACCGACCGGTTGGACACGGTAGAAACGATTCTAATCCTTGACGCGATCATTAACAGGAGCCCAAGCGAGTATGGATTTGTGCCACCGTATGCCTTAAACACAATAATTGAAGAATTTACAGCAAACAATTACGAATACATTGATGGCCAGTTCATTGAGTTACCTCCTTTTTCCGGGAAAATGACAATTGATTTCCCAGAGCCGTACGGGAAACTGAACCTGTATAATATGCTCCATTCAGAGGTTGCAACGATGCCTTTGGCCTTTAAGGACAAGGGGATAAAAAACGTGGCATTTAAACTGGCGCTTCCTGATTCTTTCGAGACGAAACTTAGATTCCTCATCGAAAATGGCCTTGGTAGCGAAGTCAAAATCAACATCAAAGGGGTGAATGTAGCTCCAAGAGATTTCATTCTTGAGATGTTTGAAACAAAGCCAGGAAAGGAATTGGCCACTATACCGGACGACTGTAAGCTACTCCGCGTGATTGTAACAGGTACAAAGGAAGGGAGAAAGGTAACCCACGAAATCGAAACAGATTTGCACCATCATCCTTGGGGATTGTCCAACGGCCACTTTAGCGTCGGATTCCCTGGGGCTATCACAATGAGGATGCTCGGCAACGGTTGGATTAAAGAGAGAGGGTTCTTCTCGGGAGAAAGCGTTATCGATACTGCCATCTATTTCAAGGAGCTGAAAAGAAGAAATGTTGTTGTAAATGCAAAAGTGTCGGAAGAACTCTAATATCATATTAAAAATCGACAAGTAGCGGACACAGCCGTGTGAGTGGGTGCCAAATGAATATTTTTAAAGGCGAAAATTATAAAGAACTACTTCTAGTGCTGGATTGCATCAAAGTTGGCATTTATATAACAGATGAGAAAGGCAACACGGTTCTGGTGAATAAAGAATCGGAGAAATTTGGCAGTATGCATAGGGAGCAACTCATCGGTGTAAATATGAAGGATCTTACAGAAATAGGATATGTT
>CAZAFY010000107.1:0-5479 GCA_964484445.1 uncultured Eubacteriales bacterium | reverse complement strand
TTGTTATACACTCTCAAACGGGAAAAACATTGCAGGTTGGCGAAAGACTACTTGAGAAATTACGCAATGATGGGCACAATGTCACACTACTTCGGATGCAGAATCGTCAAAACACGGACGCAACCAAAAGGCAGAAAGAAGTTAACCTAGATTGTATGCCGGAAGTTGCTGGATACGATGCCTTGATCTTTGGAGGATGGGTAGAAGCTTTTCAATTATGCTCAGGGCTTACGATGTATCTGAATCAGCTTGCAAAGATTGAGACCAATAATGTCTCCTGCTTTGTGACACAGCATTTTCCTTTCAGATGGATGGGTGGTAACAATGCATTGGCCAAAATGGCAAGTATTCTCGCAATCAAAGGAGTGAAAGTAAGAGCTTCTGGTGTAGTCAATTGGTCGAACAAACAAAAAGAAAAGCAAATTGATGCGCTGGTTGAGCTTTTTAGCCGTCAATTTGACAACTAAATTCTCTACTGCCCTTCAAAAAACGAATGAGAGGAGTTAAGCGGTTGAATAGGATTCTAGCACTTATACTTCCAAGAACAGCCGACAATCGTTACAAAGGGAACAAAATAGCGTTGTGGGTGTTTATTCTCCTAGCCATTGTCAGCACAGGTCGAAGCATCATTCATTTTTTTGCACCAGATGGTGGTGCTGGCAGCATTGCCGGATTGGATTTAACACAAGGAGCGGAGAACATTATTTTTGTTTTCGGGTTATGGGGGCTCTCGCAATTACTTTATGCTTTTATTCAACTACTGGTTGCATTTAGGTATAGATCGCTTATACCGTTGTTCTATTTGATCTTATTCTTTGAGATCATTGGAAGGATGACGGTTGGGGTAATGAAACACCCCATATTGTTGCACGGAACACCTCCGGGGGGAATTGCTAATTATACTTTATTGCCAACAGTAATGTTAATGTTTCTTTTGAGCATTAGTCAGAATCGCGAAAAGCTGATCACGATTTAACATTTTTACTCAGATACGCAAGGGAAAGGGTTTTTTAACGTTGAAAGATGAGATATGATAATGTTACTAACAGACGGGGTGTTCAAATGACTAACTACATGAAAAACAGCACAATATTATCTGTGGAAGAGATTAAAGAATTGTGGTCAAAAACCTACAGCGAAAAAGGAAAACCAGACTGGACTCACATTTTCCCCTTTTATGATGATGATATCATCTTTCGGGATTCGATCCAAAGAATCGAAGGTAAAGAGAAGTTTGAAGCCATGTGCAATCGTTTAGCCAACCGATGCAAAAGCCTGAAAATGGATATCTTCAATATTGTTAAAACCGATAACGTTGTGATGATGGAGTGGAAAATGACCATGTCATTCCGATTCTTTCCTGCTAAACCGATTTTTGGAGCCACAAGACTAACCTTCAGCCAAGAGGGCTTGATTCTTGAACAAAGGGATTATTATGATCTCTGGGGTGATATTTATGATGAAATCCCCCTGCTCAAAGGTATATATCGCGGGTTTATGAGAGCTTTTTTTGGATAAGGAGAGGAATTATTTCATGAAATTTCCGGATCAGCTGATGTTCATTTTAAACGATATGGCCGAGCAGAAATTCAGCAATGAATCTATGATGGGGAAACTTTGTGTTATATCGGGTGCTACCTCCGGGGTGGGTTACGAGGCGGTTAAAGCGTTAGCCGCTGGAGGTGCAAATATCGTCATGGTGGCTAGAAATGAGAGTAAAGCGAAAACGGTCAAGCGAGAGATTGAAAGTAAGTATTCTGTTGAAGTCGATTATTTTCTTGCTGATTTCTCTGATTTGAGGCAGGTTGAAAAAGCCGCTTTAGCAATTGCTGATAGATATTCAAAAATTGATTTATTAATCAACAGTGCGGGAATCCACTCAACTCAAAGAGTATTGAATCAAGAGGGGGTAGAATTGGTTTTTTGTGTGAATCACTTGGCTCCTTTTTTGTTAACACAACTTTTGCTCAACAACATGATTCAATCTGCACCATCCAGAATTATTCAAGTCAACTCAGAGGGACATCGTTTTAATGGCCTAGATCTCAGCGATTTGAACTGGGAGAAACGAATCTATACCGGCTTAAGAAGTTACGGAGCTTCTAAAACGGCACAATTGCTTACCGTATGGCAAATGGCTGAAAACTTAAAAGGAACGGGAGTAACGATCAATGCAATGCATCCCGGAGGGGTGAGGACCAACATCGGCAATAATAACGGATGGTTATATCGTTGGTTTCTCCATAATGTAACTTGGCATTTTTTAAAAGACCCAAAGATTTCCGGGCAAGCGCTTTACTATTTAGCTTCAGCCAAAGAATTGAGTCATGTGTCGGGTAGGTTTTTCAATCTAACAATTGAAGAAAAGCCCGCCGCACATGCATTGGATCGCGAGAATCAAAGAAAGATATGGAATATCAGTGTAGAAATGACAGATTTAGCGAAAAGGATGTAGGGTTCATGAAATACGATGCAATTATTGTGGGCGGGGGAATTGCAGGATTGACCAGTGCTGCGTTTTTATCGAAAAACGGCTACAAAGTCTTGCTTTGTGAAAAGCAAAATCAAATCGGGGGCTTGGTCAGTTCTTTTTACTACGATGGTTTCTTATTTGATGCCGGTGTAAGAGGGATCGTCGATTCCGGTATTGTCAAACCCATGTTAAAGCAATTGGATATTCAAGTAGAATTCGTGAAAAGCATCGTCACGATCGGCATTGAGAATCAATTCATCCGAGTTGAAAACTTAAATTGCCTCAAAGACTACCAGATCATGCTAAATAATCTTTATCCAAATCACGAAAAAGATGTCGAAGCCATCCTGAATGAAATTAGAAAAGTCATGGACTATATGGACATTCTTTATGGCATTGAAAATCCTTTGTTTAAAGACATTACAAAAGATACAACCTACCTCTTCAAGTCCTTGTTACCTTGGCTATTTCAGTTCATGTATAAGTCGGGAAAAATCAAGAATTTCGATCAGCCGGTTTATGATTATTTGAAGAAGCTTACAAATCATCAGCCCCTCATCGATATCATTTGCCAACATTTTTTCCAACAAACTCCGGCTTCTTTTGCCCTGAGCTATTTTAGCCTCTACTTGGATTATGAATATCCAAGTAAGGGAACCGCTGATTTGGTAGAGAAAATCAAGGAATATATCATACGATCCGGAGGCATGATTCAAACATCAACAGAGATCGTGCATATTAACCCTGAAAAGCAAACAGTTATTGACCAAAATCAAAAGCATTATAAGTATGATCAATTGATCTGGGCAGCAGATATGAATCGACTCTACAATGCATTGGATTTGGTAGCATTTTCGGACCCCAAAGTTCTGCTCGCTACCGAAGAACAAAAGAGACAACTCAGCGGAAAAAGGGGAGGAGACTCGATTTATTCGCTCTTTTTAGCAGTGGATTTGGACAAAGATTATTTTAGGCAGAGAGTCAGTGGCCACGTATTTTACACGCCTAATAAACAAGGGCAATCCAAGGTGTTTGACTTACTGAAAAGTGTGAGTCGGACTACCGACAAAGAAATTATTATGAATTGGATGAACGATTATTTAGAATACACGACCTATGAAATCGCCATTCCTTCTTTACGTAACGAAGAGCTTGCTCCCCAAGGGAAAACAGGATTAGTTGTTAGCGTGCTCATGGATTATGATTTTATTAAGAATATCAAGGGCTTAGGCTTTTATGAAGAGTTCAAGAATTTCGCTGAAGTTAAGATGATTGAAGTCTTGACTCAAAGTGTTTTTGAAGGCATGGATCAAAAAGTAATCCATCGCTTTAGTTCATCTCCCCTTACCATTGAAAGAATGAGCGGCAACCTCGATGGCGGTATCACAGGTTGGGCGTATACAAACGACTCGATTCCAGCAATAAACAACATGATGCAAATTGTAAAGTCATGTCATACACCCATTCCCAATATTTTGCAGGCCGGTCAATGGACATTCAGTCCCTCCGGATTACCCATTAGCATTCTAACAGGAAAAATTGCGGCCGATAAGGCAACCAAAACGCTAAAGAAAATCAAACAACAGAATTAGGGAGTGGGTGAAAGATGAATCTCTGGTATAAACAATTAATCAAACCCTCTTGGGCTCCTCCCTCCTGGATTTTTGGTCCGGTCTGGTCCATTCTATATATTGGAATCCTGATCACTTTTGGGACGGTTGGATTTATGTTTGCTAAGGCAGAAATTTCTTGGCAAACCATGGTGCCGTTCGGATTGAATCTTATCTTCAATCTTGCTTTTACACCTTTACAGTTTGGACTAAGGAATAACGAATTAGCACTTTTAGATATTCTTCTGGTACTGGTTACTTTAGTTTGGGCAATTGTTGCAATTTATCCGTTTGCTGCATGGGTTTCGCTCGTGAATATTCCTTATCTACTTTGGGTTAGCTTTGCAACTCTACTCCAAATCAGTATTACCTGGCTTAATCGATGAGGGAGAACGTAAAAGAATGTGCTTGATTCAATTTACAGGCTGGAAAAAGAAGGAATTTCAAAGGGGTTTTGTCGAAACAGGAAAAGAGAGGGTCTAAGCATAAGTGTTTCAAAAATAGAATACCGTTTGAGAAATCGGGTAGGAAATATTGCCGATTTCTTTTTATATAGAAATCCAAAATTTGCTTTTGATATGAGCTATTGATTTCTTAAAAAGGGGGGATAATCGTGAAAAATAGAACGAATATTTTTGTGTGGCTTTTTGTGGTTTGCTTGTCGCTTTCGTTGTGCGTATCTGGTAACAGCCTTTCAGCTTCTGCGTTACAAAAGGATGAAACAATCTACCGAAGTGCCAGTGAATTTGATTACCCACCCTTTTCAGTTGTCACCAATGGACAAGCAGATGGCTTTTCTGTGGAATTATTGAAAGCCGTTGCGAACGAGATGGGATTGGAAGTCGAATTCAAAGTCGACCAATGGGATACAATAAAAAAGGAACTGGAAGATAGGAAGTTAGATATCTTACCTCTGGTCGGATATTCGGAGGAACGCGATCTTTACTTTGATTTCACGGTTCCTTATATAGTCATGCGCGGCAACATATTTGTTCGCAAAGATTACACAGAAATCAAATCGGAAGAGGACCTGTTCGGAAAAGAAATCATCGTTATGCAAGGCGACAATGCTCAGGAATATGCCGAAACCATGGGCTTCACCGATAAATTGATTCTTGTTGATACCTATACGGAAGCGTTTGAATTATTGAAATCCGGTAAGCACGATGCAGTACTTGCCCAGAGTTTAGTTGGACAGAAACTGATCAACGATTTGAATATAACGAACATTGAAGCTGTAACACGTATGGCAGACAATGGCGTAGACAGGATTAAAGTTTCACTTCAAGGATTTGAGCAGAAATTCAGTTTTGCTGTCAAAGAAGGCGACAAAGAGTTGCTTGCCAAATTAAACGAAGGTTTAGCGATTGTGTCTGAAAACGGCATCTATGAAGAG
>CAZAFY010000106.1:0-5491 GCA_964484445.1 uncultured Eubacteriales bacterium | reverse complement strand
CGGGCTTCTTTTTCCTTGGTTTCCGGATTCGTAGTAATCAACATCATGGTTGGGATACTCTGAATTTGGAAGGAGCCTGCTGTTTGAGGATTGGCATCTACGTCCACTTTGCAGACTTTCAGCTTGCCATCGTATTCTTCGGCAATTGCTTCAACGACAGGTGCCACCATGCGGCAAGGACCACACCAAGTCGCCCAAAAGTCGACAAATACAGGCATATCGGATTGTAACGCTTCTTTTTCGAAATTCGCATCGGTTAAATTATAAATCATGTTCTTTCCCCTTTCATCTTGGGAGCTATTAGCCAACGGGTTTCAAAGATCCGCATTGCCTCGGAATAACTCATGCTTTTATCATAACCAATTTTTCACCAAATTGCAAGTGCTTCGGAGCTTAATCCCGACTAAATTCATCGGTTATGTGACCAAGTCACAGGTTCCTTTAACCAGAGTCTGGGTTTTTATGAATTTTTTATGAACAAAACTCGTTTATAACTTAAAGATTGGAAACTACCTTTCCTTTTCTCTCCCTTTGTGGTATATTACTTCTACTATAATAAATTGAATTCAGCAAGGAGATGACCTATGCTTAAAGATATGACCCAAGGAAATCCTATGAAACTTATTTTTACCTTTACAATTCCCATGTTGATCGGTAACGTTTTTCAACAACTTTATAATATGGTAGATTCCATTGTCGTCGGCCGATTTGTTGGCGCCAATGCTCTGGCTGCTGTCGGGTCCAGTTTCCCGATTATTTTTCTCCTCATCTCTATGATTATGGGACTGACCATGGGCGGCGGTATCGTTATCTCTCAGCTTTATGGTGCCAAACAAATGGACAAAGTTCGCCGCGCTATTTCTACCGCTTTGATCTTTCAAGGAATTGCTGCTGTCATTGTTACAATATTAGGATTGAGTTTGAGTCGTTGGATGTTAACGATACTTAATACTCCTGCAGAAGTCTTTAACGATTCTGCAACCTATATGCGGATCTTTTTCAGCGGCTTGTTAGCCATGTTTGCCTATAACGCTTTTGCCGGGATCTTGAGATCTTTAGGCGATTCCAAAACCCCTCTCTATTTCTTAATTGTTTCCACCTTTGTCAATATCACGTTAGATATTCTTTTTGTGGCTCAATTCGGCTGGGGTGTTGCCGGGGTAGCTTGGGCTACCATTATTGCACAAAGTGTTGCAGCCGTTCTGTGCGTCATTTACATTTACATGAAAGTACCGCTTTTAGCTTTAAAACCCAATGAGTTTGTCTTTGATAAAGAATTATTCATCACCATGGTCAAACTTGGTATTCCCAGTTCCATTCAACAGACCTTAGCCTCTACAGGTATGATTGCGGTGCAGGGCTTGGTTAACTCTTTTGGACCAATCACCATGGCGGCCTTCACCGCAGCCGGTCGGCTCGACTCCTTAGCCAACATGCCCGCTATGAACTTAGGGATGTCGGCATCCACTTACACCGGCCAAAACCTTGGTGCTAATCGTATTGACCGTGTTCAAGCAGGCTTAATCGCCGCTTTGAAAATAACCGCAATCATCAGCATCTCAATGTCGGTATTAGTCTACTTGGCGGGTCCGCATTTGATTACCATCTTCATTAAATCCTCTGAAACCGGTGTTATAATGCAGGGCGTCGACTACATGAAAACAGTATCCCCTTTTTATATCGTGTTTGGAGTCATGTTTGTATTTAATGGCATTCTACGTGGAGCCGGCGATACCACCGTTCCCATGTATGCCACCATTATCAACCTCACAGTTCGAGTCATTGCCGCCTACACCTTATCCTCTACCTCTTTAGGTTACAGAGGTATTTGGATGAGTCTCCCCATTGGTTGGTGTGCAGGTGCCATCATTCCGATTTATCGTTACTTCACCGGCAAATGGAGAGAAAAAGCTGTGGTTCGTCAGAAAATGATGTCTCATCATATGGATGAAGAAATTTAAAGAAAGCCCTTTCCGAAGAAACTCGGAGAGGGCTTTTCTTATGTACTCATAACAGAGTCAAACACTTCCTATGGATCACCCGATACGAAGGCTTGTAGTGTTCACGATACGTTTCACTATGGCGCATCATCGGGAAACTCAGCGCTTCAAACTGCTGAATCTCTTCGGCTAACCCTTGCCAAGAGAAAGGGAAACAGCCTTGTTTACCGCATTGCAATAAACATTCTAAATCCTTTTTCATCTCTTCAGTGTTTCCGGAACTCAAAAACGTTGACTGATAAAAAGCGTCTTGTAGTCGCTTTGGACTACCTCCTCTTGCTTTGTAAGATGGTAAATAGATGCGGAAGAAATCATTGCCGATTTCTTCTTTGAACAAATGCGATAGGTCCCTTGGTTGTTGGTTCCATTCCGTTTGCAAGCGTTTGAAATTTTCTTCCGGGTTACTTATTAGATGTCCTCCACCAAACTCGGCCTGATGCAACAATTTGATACAATCCTGAGCTTGCCAGCGAGGGTATCTCTGATTATGGATGCAGAGAATCTCAATCAACTGTTCTGTATTCATTGCCGATTCTCTCCAATCGTATCCCCTCGAAAATCAAATTATCACAATGGGGTTTGGCTGCCTTCCATTGCTGATTGTTGCGAACGGTCCACCCTAATACCGGCATTCCTTCTCTACGCGCCACTTCCAGCCAAGCTAAAGGTAAATCCGAAATCTGATACGCAATAAAATCCGGTTCGGTCAACACATTGTAAGCACACTGTGCTAAGCGTTGATTCTCCTCCGGGTCCGGGTATCCGCTGTTTTGAGCCGCCAATTGACCACGAACCATTTCGGGGGCAACCTCTTTTAAAGCCAAAAGGAAGCGCGGATCAAAGGATTCCACCACAAAAGCACCTGCATACTTGGCTTGATACGAATGCATGACTTCGCGTAAGACCATGGCTGCTTGAACATTGTCTTTGGTAAGTTTCATCTCGATCAGCAACGGTACTTTTCCGGCAACACAGTCGAGGACCTGATGAAATTCCGGAATCCCCTCTGCCGTAGCTTTGAGTTTGTATTCTGCTAATTGAGCGGTTGTTAACGATTGAATCTTTCCTTCTTGTCCAGTCATTCGTTTTAAATCGTCATCGTGGAATACAGCGAAGTTGCCGTCGGGCAATAGATGTAAATCCAACTCAATGGCATAGCCTTGCTCAACGGCAGCTCGAAAGGCTGCTAAGGAATTCTCCGGAAATTGCTCATCATGAAGTCCACGATGAGCAATGGGGATCCGGTAAGTCCAATGATCACGGCTGATCCTACTTTTCATTGAAAAGCCTCCTTCACAAGGTTAAAGTCGAATCACGGTTTCGCTCAATGCTTTACGTGAAGTATGCGAAGAGGAAGGTTTTGCATCTTCATCCGGATATCCTAGGGGGAGCATGAGAAACGGTTCCCACCCTTGCGGCAGATTCAACAACGGCTTGATCGCCTCAGTGTCAAACCAGCATGCCCAAGTGGTGCCAAGTCCTAACTCAGTCGCCTGCAGCATCATTTGCGTTGCCACAATGCTGGCATCCATCTCTGTTGAATTGCGTCCGTTAAAAGGATTGACCCAACCTTCTTCTCGAACACCGCAGACCAGTAGAACAACCGGTGCATTAAAAGCGTTACGGTTGAATCCACGAAGTTTTGCTAAGGCTTCCGCCGATTGAATAACAGCAATTCGATGGGGTTGCAGATTCTTTGCACTGGGAGCGGTCCGACCCGCTTCCAGAATTTGCATTAATACCTCTTCTTCCACCGGTCGGTCGGCGAACTTACGTAAGGAATATCGTTCTTTGGTCAACTGGTAGAATTTCATATCGTCTCATCCTTTCGATCCATTGCAAATCTCTTTATTTTACCGGAGAAGGATTGACCCCTTTGGGGATCGGGCATTGATACCCTTCCGGCCCAGTCCGTTCTAATAATTCAATCTTTGCTTCTTTTAAGAGTTTGGGATCAAGAATCAAATCCAAACCTGTGGCTGCCATGGCTTTGGCTGCATTGAGCATTCCGTCATGAGCCCAGGCCAGTTTCCCTTGAGCAACTTGTTGCCAGGAATGCCCAGGGGTATTCAAAGCATAGCAGCTGACTCTCACTTGCACGGTGGGAGCAATCCAGGAAACATCGGAGACATCGGTAGATCCGGAGGAAGCCTTATCATTGGGGAGATACGGCAACGCCATGGAAGAGATCGGATGAACCAGCATCTGAGCTGCCAGTTTCTTGCCTTCTCTTTCGCCATAGACATTGATTAAGGCTTTCAAAGTACCGCCTTTTTCTTCTTCGCTCAGAGTTTCTTGAATTGCTTCAGCAAAACGGATCTCTTCGGCAGAAGGGGCACGCATCGGAATATGAGTCAAGTTATCGGCCATAACTTTCTCTAATGTTTCATTGACAATCAAATTGGAACACGCTTTATCGACTTGGATGGTCAATTGTGTTCCGGTCATTAAGGCAGCACCCCGCGCAATATCACAGACTCGCTGATAAATATCCTGGACCAAATTGTTTTTGGGAGCCCGAATCAAATACAGTACTTCGGCTTCGGGTTGCACCACATTAGGGCTTTTACCGCCGGCGTTGATCAGTGCATAATGAACTCTGGCTTCGGTAATGATATGTTCTCTTAAATATTGAACGCCTACGTTCATCAACTCAACAGCATCCAAAGCACTACGTCCCAAATGAGGACTGGCTCCGGCATGAGAAGCTCGACCGATAAATTTGAAATAGACTTGAATATTAGCTAAGGATGAGCCTGTCCAGACACTGGTCGTCGCACTTCCATGCCAAGTAATAGCAACATCAATTCCGTTAAAAATGCCCTCGCGAGCCATAAATGCTTTGCCGGAACCGCCCTCTTCCCCCGGGCAACCGAAATACTTGATCGTACAAGGAATATTTTGTTCTTTGACAAAGTCCCGCAAGGCCACCGCTGCTGCTAAAGCACCGGTTCCCAGCAAATGATGGCAGCATCCATGACCATGTCCACCAGGAACGATCGCTTTTCGCTCGGCAATTCCCGCAACCTGGCTCAAGCTTCCCAAAGCATCATATTCTCCTAAGAAGCCAATCACCGGACCGCCTTCTCCCCAAGTGCCCACAAAAGCACAAGGAATCACTTGATGCAGATCTTCAACTTGAAAGCCTTCTTGCTGAAGAGCATTACGCAATGCAGCAGACGATTTTATTTCTTCGTAGCGGGTTTCAGGATGGTCCCATATAAAATCACTGAGTGTTGTCCATTGTGTTCTTTTGTCATCGATGAGTTGAAACAGTTGTTCTTTCTTCATTCGAATTTCACTCCTTGCATTTTCGTATCGTTTTGATATAATGAAACCAATCGCAGTTGCAGCGAATCCTAGACCCAAGTTTTCTTGTTCAAAGGATGTCTGCCGACGTTTGCGTGCACAAACCGTTCGCACTGTAGAGTGCGAGCAGTGGCCGAGGCCAGCTCACAGCAGGCGATGCGAGGGCTTGCGGCGGTTGTTTT